>JANLRE010000433.1:0-11271 GCA_031368205.1 Fimbriiglobus sp.
CGACGCAGCGCCACGACCCTGGGCTATTACATGAAACCCCTTCGGGGTAGTCCGAGAGCGCAACTTCAAAACGCGCCAGCGAGGGGTCTGCCGAAACGAACTCCACGCCGTACCAACTTCGTGCGGCAAGACGGATTGGGGTGGGACCGTCCTGACCGGACCCCTCGCTGGCGCGTCGGGCTAACAAAACCCGCCAGAATGATACCGAAAAGCTCCAACGCCACGATCCCATCGGCTACAACACGCCTTTCGTGGAGGGCACGCCGACGGCGCGGGGGTCGGGTTCGACGGCTTGGCGGAGGGCGCGGGCGATGGCCTTGAAGGTGGCTTCGATGATGTGGTGGGTGTTGCGGCCGTGGTGGACAACCACGTGCAAGTTGAACGACCCGCTGCTGGACACGGCCCGCCAAAACTCTTCGGCGAGTTGGGAAGAAAACGTCCCGAGAAGTTCGTTGGGCACGTCGGCTTTCCAGACTAAGAATGGGCGACCGCTGAGATCCACGGCGGCGGTCACGAGGGTTTCATCCATCGGGACTGTGGCATCGCCGTACCGCCGAATCCCGGCTTTGTCGCCCAGTGCTTGTGTCAAAGCTTTGCCGATGCAGATGCCAACGTCCTCCACGGTGTGGTGGGCATCAATGTGCAAATCGCCTGCACAATTCACGGCCAGATCGAACAGGCCGTGCTTCGCTAAATGCGTCAGCATGTGGTCGAAGAACCCGACGCCGGTTTCGACTTGGGCCGTGCCGGTGCCGTCCAAGTTGAGCGTGAGGTCAATCTTGGTTTCGGCGGTCACGCGGCGAATTTGTGCGGTGCGAAGCATGGTGGGCGATCCCGATTACAGAATGGTGCGCAACTCCGACAACAGCTTCTCGATTTCTGCTGGGCTGCCGACGCTGATTCGCAGCCCTTCGCAATTGGGGTAGTTCATGTACCGGACCAGAATCTTCTTCGCCTTCAGTGCTTCGTAAATCGGCTTCACGGGGCGGTCCGTGCGTTGGCACCAGACGAAGTTCGCCTGGCTTGGCGTGACCTTGAAGCCCAGTTCACTCAGAGCGACCGTCATCCGGCCACGGGTGGCGATGATTTTGGCGCGGATGTCGGCGTAGTAGGCTTGGTCCTCAATCGCGGCCGTGGCTGCCGTCAGGCTTAGTATGTCGCAGTTGTACGAGTCCTTCACTTTGGCTAACTGCTGAATCGTGTCGGCATCGCTGATGGCGAGGCCGAACCGGATACCGGCGAGTGCGTAGAACTTGCTAAACGATCGGGTAATGATGAGGTTTTTGACCTTGCCCAGCATCGCTAAGCCGTTCGATTCGGCGAAATCGGCGTAGGCTTCGTCCAACACGAGTGGGCAGTCCAATTGCGCCGCAAGCTGTTGAATGGCGGGTTGGCGGATGATCGTCCCGGACGGCGAGTTCGGGTTGGCAAGGAACGTGAGTTTGGCGGTCCGAACCGGCCACGGATTCGGCAGTTGCCAATCGTCCGTGAACGGGACGGTGGCGAACCTCGCTCCCTGAATCTCGGCGAGCGATTTGTACAGGACGTAGCTTGGCGTCGGCGTTGCGATCACGCCGCCTTCGGGAACGAAGGTTCGCGTCAGGATCGTGAGGATGTCGTCGGAGCCGTTGCCGACCAGAATGCAATCGGGGTCCACGCCCAACACCCGCCCCGCAGCGATACGGAACGTGTCGCCCAGGGATTGCGGATATTTACGAAGCTTGTCACCCGTGAGTGCGGCTTTGATCGCGCCAAACACCTGAGGCGATGGCGGGTACGGGCACTCGTTCGTGTTGAGCTTAACAATGTCGGGGTCGTTAAGCTGTTCACCCGGCACGTAACCGGACATCTGCTGAATGCTAGGTCGAACGGTGTTCATTTCGGGTGACTTCGTGGATTGCTACTTCTTGATGACTTTCTCGGGCTTCGGCTTCGGGCGGGCAGCAGGGCCGTTGTCGGCGGCGCGGGTTTCGACGCTTAAAGCGTGGGCGGTGAGACCTTCTTTGTTCGCCATGAACACGACATCTTCGGCGATGTCCTTCAACCCGTTGCGCGTGAACCGCATGATGCTGGTGCGCTTGCGGAAGTCGTTGGCACTCAGGCCGCTGGCAAACCGTGCGGTGCCGCCGGTTGGCAACACGTGGCTCGGGCCGGCGCCGTAGTCACCGAGTGCAACGGGAGTGAACGGCCCAAGAAATACCGCACCCGCGTGTTCGATTTCTTCCGTGAACGCTTCGGGGTCGCGGGTTTGCACGTGAAGGTGTTCGGGCGCCAATTCGTTCACACAGTCGATGGCCGCGTGCTTGTCCGGTGCCAACACGAACGCACCGTATCGCTCCAGGCAGTCGCGGGCCATGTCGCCCCGAGTCAGCTTGGCTAGCCGTTTTTCCAGTGCGTCTTTCACTTCTTCGATGAGTGGCTCGTACCACGTCAGCAACACCGCGACACCGGGGGAATGCTCCGCTTGGGCGATCAAGTCGAGGGCAACGTAGTGCGGGTGGGCGGAATCGTCCGCAACAACCACGATTTCACTTGGTCCGGCAAGGCAATCAATCGCAACCGTGCCGAAGACGAACTTCTTGGCAAGTGCGACGAACTGGTTGCCGGGGCCGACGATCATGTCAACCGGCGGCACGCCCGTCACACCATACGCCAAAGCCGCGATCGCCTGGGCGCCGCCCATGCGGTACACCTCGGTGATGCCGAGTTCGTGGCACGTCGCCAACATGTCGAGGTTGTAAGCCCCCGTGTCGGTCGGCGGCATCGCAACAACGATGTCTTTCACACCAGCCGCGCGGGCGGGAACGACGGTCATCAACAAAGTCGAAGGGTAGGCCGCCGCGCCGCCTGGGCAGTACACCCCGACGCGGCTGTACGGTCGGTAGCGTTGATGAAGCTCGTAGGCACCTGAAATACGCAATTCGGCGTCGCGGTGCATCAGGCCCGATTGGAACGAGTCCACGTTGTACCGAATGCGGCGGATCGTATCGAGAAACTCGGGGTCCGCTTTCGCGTGGGCTTCCGCGAGTTCGCTCTCTTTGACCCGGAGCATGTCCGGCTTCATCTTGACTTTGTCGAACTGTTCCGTGTAGTGGACGAGTGATTCCAGGCCCTTGTCGCGGATGTCGGTGCAAATGCGTTCCACGGCCCGGACCGGGGTCAAGTGTTCCCCGAACACGGCAAGCGTCAGCTTCTTCGATTGCGGGGTTACGCTGTCCGCGTCGATGCGGAACTGGTCACGAAGTTTTGCGATTTGAGTGGCGGCGTTATTGGCCGCTAAGTCGATCCGCCGCACCTTCAAGGCTGCCATTGAGAGACCTCAGCGGCAGTGGTACCTGCCGAGAATTCCGATCGGGAGACAATGCCCGCAGTGCATTCATACACTTGCGGTCAAAAAAGATCGCGGATTGGTGCAAAAACGCACACAGTCCCCGTATTCCACATTTTATGAATCCGTAAACGCCTGTTCAAGCGATCACGCCCAATCTGGCTACCTAGCGTCGCCGTAAAGTCTGTGGAATCGTCGGGTTACAAGAGTTGTGCCAATTCGGTGAACAAAATCTTTCTTAGCATCGCTTTCGTGTCTGTTGAAAGCACCACGAATCCGGCCACGGGTACAACCGCTTTGTTGGAAGAAACGCCTCCCACCCCACCCTTGGCTGGAAATTTTCTAGGAAAGCAAGTGTCACATGAACGATCGTTCAGGAGCTTTTTATGCACGACCCCGGTTGATTCCAGATTTCTTCCCGCATTACCATTAATCACTTGCATTGGGGTGGCGTCCCCGGTTCTACTATGCGTCCAGTCGTGTCGTCCGGAGAGTCTGGACAGTATTTTGTTGCCCGCACATCTGTTGGAGGCGGGGTAATGCCAGTGGTTGCGGAATTCTTTGAACTCACGTCGCGGAATTGGCGGGCGAGGCTGGCCATCAGCGTCGATGTCATGCGCGAGTTGAGCCGATACTCCGACCCGGACGAGATGTACCGCATTTTTGCCCGGCGGATGAACCAACTGTACCCGACGACGCGCCAGCTTTCGATCTCCCGCCGGGGGTTGGAATCGCCGTCGTTCCGGGTGACTCGGTACAACTTGTGGAAAGATCAGGTCAACCCGTTCAAGGAACTCCATCGTCTTCCCGTGTTTGAAGGGGGACTGCTGGCAGAGTTGCTTTATTGTGATGAGCCGCGCGTGATCGACGAAATAGACTTAGCGCCGGACGACCCTGCCAACGAGTTTCTGGACGGGCAACAGTCGCTGCTAGCGATTCCGTTGTACGAGAACGGGGTTGCTGTCGACACGCTCATCGTCACGCGGGACGAATCGCACGCATTCCCGTGGGAACAAGTGCCGGAACTCATTTGGATGACCAACCTGTTCGCACGGGCGATGCAAACACTCGTGCTGTCAGACCAGTTGAAAGAAGCCTACCAAAACGCGGACTACGAGTTGCGGGTGATTGCGGACTTGCAGCACAGCTTGTTGCCCGCCGAAGTGCCACAAATCGCCGGGTTGGACATGGCCGTCCACTACCGCACAGCCAACCGGGCGGGCGGGGATTACTACGATTTCTTTTCGCTCCCCGACAACAAACTGGGTGTGCTCATCGCGGACGTGAGCGGGCACGGCTCCCCGGCGGCGGTGTTGATGGCGATCACCCACAGTTTGGCCCACTCGTACCCGGAACCGCCGACGAACCCCGGCAAGTTTCTCGGTTACCTGAATACAAGCTTAGCCCGGCGGTACGTTGGCACGACGGGCCACTTCGTGACCGCTTTTTATGCGGTCTTTGACGTGAAGAACCGAGAGATGACCTACGCCAACGCCGGCCACTTGGCCCCCCGATTGGCCGTCTCAGCCGTCGAGGGATGGCGACCGCTATCGAGCCATCAACGGCTGCCACTGGGTGTCAACGCCCGGCAATCGGTCTACCCCGAACACGTCGTGGCCTTCGGGCCGGGTGACAAAGTGGCTCTGTTCACCGATGGCATCGTTGAGGTCGTTGACCAAGACGATGAACCGTTCGGGTTCGAGCGATTAGACCGCAGTTGGAACCCACCCGCCGCGACCGCCGAACAAATCATCGACCGCGTCTTGGGCGAAGTGGACCGCTTCACCAACGGCGTTCCCCTGGTGGACGACCGCACCCTCGTCGTGATCGGGCACGTGTAAGCTAATTTTCCAGCAGGGTGGAGTCTTGAAATCCACCTCACCCCCAACCCCTCTCCGAAACAGAGAGGGGAGCAAGTGAGTCCCCCCTCTCCGCGTCGGGGAGGGGGCTAAGGGGTGGGGTTTCGTCGCATCCCGTACACGATCTCGTTGCACCCTGATCGGCCACGTGTGAATCGGGTGTGGGCTTGCCCCGAACACCGCGTGTCTTAGGATTGCAGTGCCGCTCAACCCTTCTCTCCCCTTACGGAGTGCATGTATGCCTCTCCCCGCTCGAACTTGGTTGGTGATTCTTTTCGGCCTGATCGTAGTCCCCGGCATGAGTTTCGCCGATGATGCGAAGCCGAAACGTGTTTTGTTCGTCACCCACAGCAGTGGATTCGTTCACGATTCGGTTGGCGTGGCCGAAGACGTACTGACCGAACTCGGCCCGAAAAACGGCTTCGTCGTGACCACGTATCGTTTTACGGGTGACCCGAAGGCCCGCGTCAAAGTGAAGGGCAAGAACAAGGATGACGCCGAAACAGAACTGAACGCCTTGGAAGCGTACAACAAGAACTTCCGCCCCCGGACCGGGAAATCAGCCGAACCGGAGAACTGTGGCCGCATCAACAAGGAGACGCTGAAGAACTTCGATTGCGTGGTTTTTTTCACCACGGGTAACCCGCTTACCAAAGAAGAACTCGCGGACCTTACGGAGTGGATCAAAGCAGGCGGAGCGTTCTGTGGCACGCACTGTGCGACCGACACGAACTACGACCTCCCTGCGTATGGCGAACTAATCGGCGGGTACTTCAAGACGCACCCGTCAGGAATTCAGAAGGTCAAACTTCGTGTCGAAGACCCGAAACACCCGGCGGCGAAAGGTCTCGAAAACGGGATGCCTTATGACGACGAAATCTACATCTTCAAAGACGAACCCTACAACCGCCAGAAATTGCACATCATCCTAAGTGCGGACGATTTTGACCTGAAAAAGTACACCAAAAAAGCGGAAGATGTTGCAAGGATGGAACGGAAGGATGGGGACTATGCCATCTCGTGGTGCAAGGAAATCGGCAAGGGGAAGGTCTTCTACACCTCGCTGGGCCATCAGAAGAAGGTCTGGAACGATCCGGTTTTCCAAACGCACCTCGTGGGCGGCTTGAAGTGGGCAATGGGCCAAGCACCTGGTAGCGCGGCTCCGAGCAAGTCCAAAGACAATTAACCGACCGAGACCACCAGAAAGCCCATGCGTGAAAACGCATGGGTTCTTTTCCGAGATCACTTCCGCTCGAACACCACTTTGCCACTCACCACGGTCATCGCTACTTTCGTTTCGCCGATGTGGTCCTTCTGCTTCGCGTCAAAAATATCCCGGTTCAGCACCACGAAATCGGCGTGTTTCCCGGCGGTGATCGTGCCGCGTTCCCGCTCCTGAAACCCGCCGTAAGCGCTAGTTAGCGTGTACGCTTCAACAGCCTCCGCGACTGTGATCCGTTGCTCGGGGTACCAGCCGTTGGGGTCTTTGCCGTCCAACGTGCGGCGATTGACGGCGGCATCAATACCAGGAAGCGGGTTGAGCGGGGCGACCGGCCAATCCGAACCGAACGCGATCTTCGCGCCCGCATCCAACAGCGACCGATACGCATACGACGTGGCGCAACGCTCGGTGCCGATCCGCCCAACGGCCCAGCGGCCGTCGTCGATCACATGAAAGGGTTGCATCGACGCGACCACGTTCAACTGCTTGAACCGCGTGTAATCGGACGCCCGTAGGTGCTGAACGTGTTCAATGCGGAACCGTCGATCCCGGTTCGGATTCTGTTGCGTGATCTCGGTGAACAGGTCGAGCAACACGCCGTTGGCTTGATCGCCGATCGCGTGGATTGCCACCGATTGTCCGGCTTTGTCCGCGTTGCGAATCAGGGTTCGCATCACGTCCGGTTGTGTCACATAGACGCCCGTGTTCTTCGGTTCGTTGACGAACGGCTCGTACATCTTCGCGGTGCTACTGCCGAGCGAACCGTCCATGAATCCCTTCAGCCCGCCGATGCGAACAAAGTCCCCGCCGAAGTTCGCTTCCACGCCGATTGCGGCCAAGTCTTTCTGTTGGCTGATCGGCCAGCGAACGTCAATGCGGCAGGTCAACTCGTCCCGGCGGACCAATTCTTGCAGCGTGCGGAGAAGTTTGCGTCGAGTCTCGGCGGAACTTCCTTCCATGTCCTGCACGCTCGTGACACCCACTTCGGCAGCGGCTTTTAGAGAGGCGCGAATGGCTTCGGCGATTTCGTCATCGGCAGGGTCCAGAATGAGATTTTCGACGAGGTTCATTGCGTTGTCTTTCAAAATCCCGGACGGCGTTTTGCCATCGGCTAACCGCTCGATCACGCCGCCGGACGGGTCTTTGCTATCCGCCGTGATGCGTGCCAACTTCAGCGCCGCTGTGTTGGCCAGTGCCATGTGGCCGTCGTACCGCCGGATGAAGACCGGGCGGTTTTTAACGTACTTGTCCAGCATTTCCGCCGTGGGCAACGTGCTGCCGAACGTCCGGTCGTGGTCCCAATTGCCGCCCAGCATCCAACGGTCACGCGGCATTTTCTCGTCGAACTCCTTCAGCCGTTTGCCGAACTCCGCTTCGTCCTTGGCGTCCTTCAACTCCACACGCGCCAATTGCAACCCGCCGCCCAGCCAGTGAACATGGCTATCGTAAAACCCCGGCACGACACGCCGACCCTTCAAGTCGATCACCTTCGTGTTGGCCCCGACGAGTGCCTTGACTTCGGCATCGGTGCCGACTTTCAAAATCCGCCCCTTCCACACCGCAACCGCTTCTGCCTGCGGCAACGCCTTGTCCACCGTCCAGACTTTTCCGTTGATAAAAACCTGATCCGCAACAACGGGCGGTTCGGCGACGACTAACAGATTCAAAGCGAGTATCGTGGCGAGCATTGTGTTGTCCTTGTTGAAGCGATATGCCGGTTTTTTACCGCGAAGCGGTTGCAGATAATAGCCCAGGGTCGCGCTTCGCGCACCCTGGGTGTTCAGATGATGCAACCCTTTCAGGGTATCGAAATACGGAACTGCTTTCCCAGGGTGCGCTGCGCGACCCTGGGCTATTGTCTGTAACCGCTTCGCGGTAAAGATCGCGGATCGGTTCCCAGGGTGCGCTGCGCGACCCTGCGCTACTGTCTGCAACCGTTTCGCGGTAAAGATCGCAAACTCGCACGCGAAACCCGTGAGCAGTCCCGCTAAGATTGACTCTATTCCGACACCCCAAACCCGACACCCGATACCCGAATGACCCGTGACGAATTGGCAACGCTGTACCTCGACCAGTTGCCGTACCCGCCGTACCCGGTGCAGGAAGAGGCGTTGCTGGCGTGGTTCATGTCCGAACAGGGTGTGCTGGTGTGCGCGCCGACTGGGACGGGGAAAACGCTCATCGCACAAGCAGCATTGTTTGAAGCGCTGCACACGAACACCGTGGCCTATTACACGACGCCGCTGATTGCGTTGACCGAGCAGAAGTTCCAGGAAATGCAGGCGATGGCGGAGCGATGGGGGTTCAAGCGCGAAGACATCGGCATGGTGACCGGCAACCGCAAAGTGAACCCGCACGCGCGGGTTCTGGTCGTCGTGGCGGAGATTTTGCTGAACCGCTTGCTACACCCCGAAGGGTTCGAGTTTCGGAACGTTTCCGCCGTGGTCATGGACGAGTTCCACAGCTTCGCCGACCCCGAACGCGGCATTGTTTGGGAACTGTCGCTGAGTTTATTGCCCAAGCACATTCGGTTATTGCTGCTCTCCGCGACGGTGGGCAACGCCGTTGAGTTCATCAGTTGGCTCGACCGAATGCACGGCCACAAGCTGGAATTGGTCCAAGGTTATGAGCGAAAAATCCCGCTCACGTACCACTGGATCGCCAGTGATTTTCTGAACGATCTCCTCGTCGAAATGGCGAAGGGGGCTGACGCCGTTCGCAAAACCCCGGCGCTCGTGTTCGCCTTCAACCGGGACGAATGCTGGTCGATCGCGGAGCAACTGAAGGGGCTGGATCTCCTCAACGGTGCGCAGAAAACCGCACTGAACAACGAAGTCGATAAGCTCGAATGGCCGCAAGGCATCGGGCCGAAGTTGAAGCAAATGTTGCGACGCGGCGTCGGCGTTCACCACGCGGGGTTGCTACCGAAGTATCGCCGCGTCGTCGAAGAGCTGTTCGAGAAGGAGCTGCTGAGCGTCGCACTTTGCACCGAAACCCTCGCAGCCGGGATCAACTTGCCGGCGCGGTCCGTGGTGGTCACATCGCTTGTGAAGGGGCCGTTCGGGAAAGAGAAAGTCATCGACCCGAGTTCCGCCCACCAAATCTTTGGCCGTGCCGGTCGCCCGCAATTCGACACCGAAGGCCACGTCTACGCGCTGCCGCACGAGGACGACGTGCGGATCATCAAGTGGAAGGAGAAGTTCGACCAGATTCCGGAGACCAGTAAAGACCCGATGATGCTGAAGAAAAAGAAAGAGATGCTGAAGAAGAAGCCAACACGGAACTCGCAGAAGAAATACTGGACCGAAGCCGACTTCGACAAGCTCAAGACCGCCGCCCCCGCGAAGCTCTACAGCAAGGGGCCACTACCGTGGCGACTCTTGGCGTACTTGCTGAAAATCTCCCCGGACGTGGACAAGATTCGCAACGTCATCAAGAAGCGCCTGCTCGACGGCCCGCGAATTGAAGCGGGCATGAAGCAACTCAACCGGATGCTCGTCATCCTCCACAAACGCGGGTTCGTGAAACTGGACCCCGAACCGCCGACCGATGAAGAGGTCCAAGCCGAACGCGAAAAGGTGAAGCTCGAAATCGAACTGCAAAAAGCCGCCAAGCCAGGCCTTTTTGCGAAGAGTGTTGAGCCGACACCCCAAGTGCCGCCTCCACCGCAGTACACACCCACGCAAGCGGTTCCGACTGAAGCTCTCGATAACCTACTCGTGTTTCGCGCCGTGCACCCGCTATATGGCGCCTTCCTGATGGAGCATCTCGGCATTGCTAACCGGGATGAACGCATCCAGGCGCTAGAGTCCGTGCTCGAACTGCCGCGACCGTTGTTGAAGTTCGTTCGGGTGCCGTTCTCGTTGTCACCCGGCCCGCTGACGACGGAACGGCTTGACCCCGAGTTAATCAATCGCGGCCTCATCATGGCAAAAGAGCCGAAAGTCGAAGGGGAGCCGGAGGAAGACGAAGGGTACATCCCGTGGGACGAACGCCCGCCCGTTTTCGCCGAAAAGTTGCGTCTACTATTCGATGCGATTCACCCCGAAGTGGCGGACGTAACTACGCAAGCCGTGTGGGCGGCGGGCGAGTTGCTGGACATGGGTGGCAACTTCAACACGTACATCACCAGCCGCGATCTGGCGAAGCAGGAGGGGCTGATCTTCCGGCACTTCTTGCGGCTGATTTTGCTGATCGAAGAGTTTGAACAACTCACCCCGCCCGGCCTGGATGCGGCAGTGTGGAAAGCGGACCTCAAGGATATTGCCGACAAGCTCACCGAAACTTGCCGGTCGATCGACCCGACGAGTACGGAGCAAACCATCAAGATGGCCCACGCCATCGCCGATGTCGTCGAAGGCGAAGACCACGCCCAAGCCGTCGTCGCCACGTCGCTAACGGATGTCACGACCGAACCGGAAGAACAGGCGTTCGGTGCGGGGCTGATGGAAGAGTAGGCGATTGGATGGGATGCCGGGGTGTCGCTCCGCTCAAACCAAGCTGATCGCTGGCATCCCTTCAGGATGCGTTGATCTGGGCGGGAACCCAATACCTGGGGTGTCGCTGCGCTCAACCCCAGGCTAATTGCTAACATCCCTACCGGGATGCTTCAGGACGTTTTTATTTCCGAGGGGATGTCTCGGGTCAGGTTTGATATCCCGAAGGGATGACAGCGATTAGCCTGGGGTTGAGCGCAGCGACACCCCAGGTACACCCGCAATACCTACCCGAAGCATCCCAGAGGGATGCCAGCGATTAGCCTGGAGTGTCGCACTGGGTCCAGTCACTCCCGAAATTATTCCCCAGACAAGTTCCCGCGTTCCGGGTATCATCGCCCTCCATGAATACATCATCGCCCGCGT
>JANLRE010000472.1:0-8077 GCA_031368205.1 Fimbriiglobus sp.
GAAAGGCTCAGCCGCTTGATCTGCGGGTGTTGAATGTAGGGCCTCGAAGACTCGACCACGACCTACAAAACTTTAGTTGAATGTCGGGCCTCGAAGACTCGACCACGACCTACAAAACTTTAGTGAATCTCCTGGTTTTCGTTTCACCCTACTTTAAGGAATTGTCGAATGACTCTGCCATCGCCTGACGTGATCCTGACACAACTCCGTTGGCGATATGCCACGAAAAAATTCGACGCCACGAAGAAGATCCCCGCTGAACATTGGTGCCTGTTGGAAGACGCGATGGTCCTGTCGCCGTCGTCGTATGGCTTGCAGCCGTGGAAGTTTTTCGTCGTGGACAATCCCGCAATTCGGGAACAACTCCTGCCGCATTCCTGGGGGCAAAAGCAGATCGTGGATGCGTCGCACCTCGTAGTGTTTGCGTTGAAGAATGGCGTCGGTGCGGCGGACGCCCAACGGCTGACGGTGCGGACCGCGGAAGTCCGTGGCGTCTCGCCGGCCGCGCTGGACGGTTACATGAAAATGATGATCGGTTCCCTCTCGTCGAAACCCAGGGAACAAGTCGATGTCTGGATGGGCAACCAAGTGTTCATCGCGCTCGGGCAATTCATGACTACAGCCGCCATGCTCGGCATCGACACCTGCCCGATGGAAGGCTTCGTCCCGGAAAAGTACGATGAAATACTCGGACTGCCCGCAAAAGGCTACCACGCCTTGGTCGTAGCAACAGCAGGATATCGGGCAACCAACGACGCCTACGCCGGCTTTGCGAAGGTTCGCTTCCCGCGTGACGAGATGGTCGAACACGTCTAGCGGGTTCCACGTTTGGCTGAAACCTGCGACCCCTACCGGGGTCACAGGTGCCTGATGTGTCGATGCGCTGACGCGGTTGATGTTAGGCACCCGTCATAAGTGCCTAAGCGTTCGTCGTTACATCGCTTCGCTGATGTCGAAGCCTTTGCGGTATTCCCGGAACAGCATGCTGTTGGCCTTCGCCAAGTCGTCCGCGCCGCCGGTGAACTTTTCGGTCTTGGCGTCGATCATCAGCTTCGGTCCCACACGACCGACCGCCTTCGACACATCGACTTTGTTATCCGTGAGGTGGGTTTTCATCCGGTCGAAAGCGGCGACCGCCTCCTTGCAATCCGTGAAGCCGCTCACGTCCCCGTCGAGTGGCATTTCTTTGCCGAGCCGGTAGCTGATGTTGGCCAAGTGACACAGGGCTGCCGAGAGGTGGCCTTCGCTGATGTCCGCGTTCAGGTCGGTGTGCTTCCCACTCCGGACGGCTTTCACGAAGTTGGCGTAGTGCGAATCGTCACCACCGCCACTGAACGACGCGACCTTGTTGCCGTCGTTGTCGAACGCGGTGCCGCTGTGGTAACTCGGGCACACAACATAACCCTTGTCACCGAACCAAATGTTGCCGACTTTGGCACCCTTGTATCCTTCGGTGTCAAGTCCACGCACTTCAAAGATCATCTTGGCGGTGCCGAAGTCGTAGAGCGCGAGTTCGGTGTTCGGGGTTTCGCCGTCATCGACGTAACCGAACCGCCCGCCGACCGTCACCACGGACTTGGGCAGACCGGGAATGTTCAGACCCCAGCGAGCCTTGTCGGCTTCGTGTACCCCTTGGTTGCCGAAGTCGCCGTTGCCATACGCCCAAATCCAGTGCCAGTCGTAATGAAGGCTCTTCCGTTGCACCGCAAGCTTCGGGGCTGGCCCGCACCACAGGTCGTAGTCGATGGACTTCGGTGGCGTCGTGGCGGTTTCGACTTTGCCGATACTCTTGCGGGATTTGTAGCAAGTACCATACGCCAGCGAAACTTCGCCGATCTTGCCACTATGGATGTACTCCATCGAGTCCCGCATTCCTTTGGTGCTGCGGCTTTGCGTGCCGACTTGGCAGATGCGGTTGTACTTCCGGGCGGCCTGAATCATCAAGGCGCCTTCATGGACGTTGTGCGTGGCCGGCTTTTCCACATAGACGTGCTTCCCGGCCCGCATCGCCCACACCGCCATCAGCGCGTGCCAGTGGTTCGGCGTGGCGATCGAAATCACATCAATGGACTTGTCGTCGAGCAGCTTGCGGAAGTCCTTCACGTACTTCGGCGCTTCGCCTTGTTTCTTCGTCACCGCCTCCATCGCGTTCTTGATGACCGCTTCATCGCAGTCGCAAATCGTGGTGATGTCACAATTGTTCTTCCCGAGGAATCCACCCACGTGGCTCATCCCGCGACCATGTAGACCCACAACCGCCACGCGGAGCCGGTCGTTGGCACCGCCCTTTTTAGCGACCACTTCTTCCGCCGCGTGTGCGGAACTGCGACCCAATCCCACTCCAGCGGCGATACCGGCGGAGAGGATCGCGGACCGTTCGAGAAATTCTCGACGATTGAACGGAGACATAACAGCAACTCCCAGCAAAACGAGGGGAAGGAGACCAAAGCTTGAAATTCGACTGTGTGCCAGTTTAATCGGACACGAAAGGTCTGGTCAATCAATTAAGTGACAAGAATGTCACGTGGAGGATTCACAGCAAGGCAACACGGATGGATTCCACTTCGCCCCGATTCCCCTTGAGCCACCGACGACTATCCCCTAGATTGCCTGTGGCAAGAACGCCGCGCCCGTAGCTCAATTGGATAGAGCAATGGTCTTCGGAACCATAGGTTATAGGTTCGACTCCTATCGGGCGTACTTCGGGTTTGATTTCTGCTTTTTACTTGCACGTCCAACTGAGCCAGGCACGTGGGGTTAACAAACCTCACGTGCCTTTTGCGTTTCCATGCTAGACCTGGGAACAAATTGGGGACAGCACCGGCCCTGCGTTGGGGTTACGTCTCGTATCGGTGCTCGAACAATCACTGATGAGGGTCTGGCGACAGGGCCATTGCAACTACGCCAGGATGTGGCGAATCACTTCGCCACGACTGATGGCAGTTGGGCGGCCTTGGGTGTCGCGGATTTCGGTGTGGGGTTCATAGCCGAGGCAGTGGAGGAACGTTGCGGTCAAGTCTTGCGGTGTGACGAGGCCTTCGCTGGGTTGGGCGCCTTGCTTGTCCGACGAGCCGTAGACCTGCCCGCCTTTGATTCCGCCACCCGCCAGGGCGACCGAGAAAACATGCCCCCAGTGGTCCCGCCCGCCACGCGGGTTGAACCGGGGGGTTCGGCCAAATTCCGAGATGCACAGAACCAGCGTCTCATCGAGTAATCCGCGTTGGCTCAAGTCTTCCAACAGTGCGGAAAATCCTTGGTCCAACGTCGGCGCCAGGACGGTCTTTAGGCGTTGACTTTCATTCGCGTGCGAGTCCCAACAGGGTGCATCGGACGGTTCATCGGGGCCACGGAACCAGTTCACCTGGACCAGCGACACACCCGCCTCGATCAACCGCCGTGCCAGCAAACAACTTTGCCCGAAGTGGTGTCGCCCATAATGGTCGCGCAACGTCGGCGCCTCCCGACCCAGGTCGAACGCGGCCCTGGCTTTCGGGGAACTGAGCAGATCGAAGGCTTCCGTCCGGCGCGGCCCGAAGCCTTCGAGCGATGCGATGCTACGGTCGAGTTGTTGCAATAAATCGCGCCGATCACCCAACCGATGGATCGGCGTATCGGTGCTCAGGGTGAACTCCGGGATGCGGAAGTTTGCGGCGGCCGGTTCACACCGAAACAACATCGGATCGCTGCCACGACCGAGGAACCCCGCATCCTGGCCCGGCCAAATTGAACTGTCCGTGTTGAAGATGTGCATCGGCAGCCGGACCGCCGACGGGATGCCGCCCGGATCGCCGCGAAGCCGTCGCACGATCGCCCCCAGCGTCGGCCAGTCGTTGGGCGGGCCGGGGTTGACGTTCTCCGCGTTCATCGGCGAATGCGGCACACCCGTCAGCATGTAGTAGCCGCTGGAGGAGTGCGCGTTGTCCCCGGTCGAGACCCCACGCAGCAGACAAAGTTTATCCGCGTGACGCGCCAAGCCGGGGAACAGCGAACAGATGCGGACGCCCGGAACGTTCGTGTCAATCGGCCCAAATTCGCCCCGAACTTCGGCGGGCGCGTCCGGCTTCGGATCCCACGTCGAGTGTTGTGGCGGGCCGCCGAGCATAAAGAGGACGATACAATTCTTGGCCTTCCCGCCACTCGATGTCGGGCTAGCCGTGGCCCGCGATTGCAACAACTGCGGCAACGTCAGTCCGAGCGCACCCAAGCCCCCGGCCCGGAACACTTCCCGCCGTGTCACCCCGTCGCATAACCGATGCCCGTGCGAGCGAAAACTCAACATCGTAGTCATCTCATCTGAAGAGCAATCTGGCGTGCAGTCGTCGAAAAAGCAATCCGGCAGTATGTCATGAGAGTACCCGATGGCTGAACCGAAGTCCAGGCGCTGTGTAAACTGGATTTTTACCGGAACGCCCACGAATGATCATTCGTGGGCGTTCGTTACACCCACAACTCTGGCGCTCCTATGCACCGCCTTGCACTCTCCCTGTTGATAACTCTGCTGGCATTTCCTGTCTTCGCGGCGGAGAAACCGAACGTCGTGTTGATCGTGATGGACGATCTCGGGCAGCGCGATCTTGGGTGTTACGGCAGCACGTATTACAAGACGCCGCACATTGATGCGTTGGCCAAGCAAGGGGTGCGGCTCACGGAGGCGTATGCGGCGTGCCCGGTTTGCTCGCCGACGCGGGCTTCGATCCTGACGGGGAAGTATCCACAACGGGTGAACATCACCGATTGGATTCCCGGTCAGCCCGATCGCCCCACGCACAAATTGAGTCGCCCGGTCATTCGCAATGAATTGCCACTTGAAGAAATCACCATCGCCGAGGTGATGAAGTCCGCCGGGTACGCCACCGCACACATTGGCAAGTGGCACCTCGGCGGCGTGGGGTTTGAACCGCAGAAGCAAGGCTTTGACATCAACATCGGCGGCGACCACACTGGCAACCCCGCCAGTTATTTCGCACCATACAAGAACAAAACCCGCAGCATTCCCGGCCTTGACAATGCACCGGACGGCGAGTACCTCACGGACCGGTTGACGACCGAAGCGATCCAATTCATCACAGCGAATCAGGCGAAGCCGTTCTTCCTGTACCTGCCGCACTACGGCGTCCACACGCCGTTGCAGGCGAAGAAAGACGTGATTGCCAAGTACGCCACCGGCAAGCCGGGTTCGCAGGGCAACCCGACCTATGCGGCGATGGTGGAGAGCATGGACGACAGCGTCGGGCGGTTGATGCAGACCCTTGACGAGTTGAAGTTACGTGACAACACGCTCGTGATCTTCACCAGCGACAACGGCGGGCTGGCGACGCTTGAAGGGATGCCCGCCGCGCCCACGTTCAACGGGCCGTTGCGTGAAGGTAAGGGCTACCTGTACGAAGGTGGCGTCCGCGTGCCGCTCATCTTGCGTGGCCCTGGGGTGGTGAAGCCGGGTGTGCTGGACGGGGCAGTATGTAGCATCGACTTCATGCCGACGATTCTGGACATTTGCGGCGTGACGACAGATGTAAAAATGGACGGCGTGAGCCTGAAGCCGAAGCTCGCCGGAACAACCCAAGCCGCACGCGATTTGTACTGGCACTACCCGCACTACGCCAACCAAGGCAGCAAGCCGGGCGGCGCGATTCGCAGCGGGGATTATAAGCTGATCGAGTATTACGAAGACCACCGGCAAGAACTCTTCAACGTGAAGACCGACCTGAGCGAGTCGCGGAACTTGGTTGCGGAGAAACCGGACGTGGTGAAAGACCTCGCGGGCAAACTGGAGGCGTGGCGAAAGGAAGTCGGCGCGAAAATGCCAACGCCGAACCCGAACTACAAGCCGAACCCGCAGGCCGCCGATGGCACGATCACGATTCATTCCCGCACCGCGACGGTTCATGGCATCATGCTTCGGTTCGAGCCGTTGCCGCACAAGAACACGCTCGGCTTCTGGGTCCGCGCCGACGACTACGCCACGTTCGAGTTTGAAGTGACCAAGCCCGGCGTCTTCACCGTGGAAGTGCTACAAGGGTGTGGCAAGGGCAGTGGCGGCAGCGAAGTCGAAGTGTCATCGGGTGAATCGAAGTTCACGTTCCTCGTGAAGGATACCGGCGGCTTTCAAGCCTTTGAAAGCCGCGATGTTGGCGAGCTAACCCTCACCAAACCGGGCCGCCACACGCTGACGATCAAGCCAATCAAGAAGCCCGGCGCCGCCGTGATGGACTTGCGCCAAATCGTGCTGAAGCCGAAGTCCTAAGCAAGAGCAGTTACGGCCCGGTGGGTACAGATCGCAGCGATCGTACCCGGTCGGGGTTGCAGAACACTCGCGGTTGCATGGGATGCCCTCCCTGTCGGGACGTGATAAGATGTTCGATAGTAACACGAAATAGAATGGTTACTCGACAAGTTACAATCAAATTCTCGTGAACGATTTATGTCCGCAAAACGGATTAACTCTGACAAGCCACACCTCTGGAAAGCTGACATCGCGGCTTCCGTAGACCAGTTCAACCAATGGTTCATGCAGTTTGCTCCCGTAGCGTTTCGTTCGAGTCGTGTTCAGACGACTGAACACGTTAAGGCCGCGCTGATAGCCACTCAAGACCTTCGCTCACTTGATGCGACAACACTGAAGGCAAACCCCGCCGCGCTTCCGACGTTACGAATGTGTACCGCCCCACCTCTGGCTGTTGACCGATTGATCGGCCTTGCGGGTGCGAGCAAGTCGCTGATCGGCAGCATGGAGGAAGGAAAGCTGTCAGTACGCATGAAGGCCGAGTTGCTCAACGAGAACTTGAACAAAGTCTGCGCGGTTCTCAACAAACTTCTCGACCGCGACATTTTCCCGTGGTTAGACGCAGGCAAAGACCCGACCGATCATGAACGGGACCGCGCTTCCACCATTGTTGCCGACCGCCTGTGCAGCGCCGTGGCGAACCCGATCATCCGCAATGCCCAGGAGCAGCGCCAACTCGCTCTCGTCGGCGATTGGCTCGACACGCGGGGGTACCGGAAGCAACCCCATGCTCCAGGTAAGCCCCTGACCGAAATGGAAGCGGGGACGTACTCGTTCCGCATGAATCTGGCTGTGGGACAATCCGTTAAAGTTAACATTCCAATCGACGTGGTGATCCAACCTCAGAAGCTGAAGAAAGACCGTCTGCCGATTTTGATCGAAGCCAAGTCCGCAGGCGACTTCACCAACACGAACAAGCGTCGCAAGGAAGAAGCCACCAAAATCCACCAACTTCAGGCCACTTACGGGAACGACGTGTGTTTCGTGCTTTTCCTTTGTGGCTACTTCGGCAGCGACTACTTGGGGTACGAGGCCGCCGAGGGCTTCGACTGGGTGTGGGAGCATCGAATTGATGACCTCTCGGACCTGGGGCTGTGAACGACATGACCGCGCACCGTTGCAGCAAGATCGAAGCTCGACGCCAAGCGATTCAGTCGGCGATTGATGCGACCAAATCGGCCGCCGAGCGCAATCGCCTCGGTCAGTTTGCCACCCCGAACGCCCTTGCCATTGAAATCGCACGGTTTGCCGATTCACTCCTCGGCGCGGGCATTGGTAACATCCGCTTCGGGGATCCTTCCATCGGGTCTGGCAGCTTCTTCTCGGCAGTGCTTTCGGTTTTTGGACCGAAGCGCATCGAAAGCGCCGTCGGCATCGAACTGGATTCCGTCTTCGCCGATGCCGCACGAAGCCTTTGGGGTGGTGCAGGTCTGGAAGTCGTGACGGGCGACTTCACGCACGTCGTTGCCAACGGATCGTGTCCGAAAGCACCCAACCTAATTCTTGCCAACCCGCCGTATATCCGCCATCACCATCTGGACCGGGAGGTTAAGCAAAGCCTGCAACGGCTCACGTTCCAGATGACTGGTATCGAGGTCAACGGCCTTGCGGGCCTCTACATTTATTTTCTCCTGCTTGCCACGGCATGGCTGGAAACCGACGGTACCGCTGCGTGGCTCATCCCGTCCGAGTTCATGGATGTCAATTACGGCGCGGCGCTCAAGCGTTTTCTTACGGACCGCGTCACGCTCATTCGTGTCCATCGTTTTAACCCCAACGATGTTCAGTTCGGCG
>JANLRE010000504.1:0-10418 GCA_031368205.1 Fimbriiglobus sp.
ACCACGGCGGAGCGGACTTCGAGCGACGCTTCCAGCACGATCCGGAACGCGGATTTTCGCGGCTGCGTGGGGTCATTCAGGCTTTCTTGTTGGGCCAATCGCAACCGTCGCGCGATATTCTCCACGTCAATAATGGCGTCATCGACGACTTCGCCCAGCGCGATCACCAGCCCGGCCAAGACCATCGTGTTAATTGTGGCGC
This sequence comes from Fimbriiglobus sp., assembly GCA_031368205.1. Taxonomy (GTDB): domain Bacteria; phylum Planctomycetota; class Planctomycetia; order Gemmatales; family Gemmataceae; genus Fimbriiglobus. The sequence continues at coordinate 203 of JANLRE010000504.1, forward strand.
CGGAGTAGGCGAACACTAACACCGCCGTCACCAGTGACAGCGGAATGGCAGTGAGGCTAATCACCGCCGTGCGCCAATCGAACAGGAACGCCAACAGAATCACGACGACTAGCCCGCACCCGATGCCCAGGGCGCGGGTCAAGTTGTCGATGGCCCGTTCGATGAACGTGGCGGGGCGGAAGATCGTCGGGTCAATCTCCATGTCCTTCAAGCCCGGCTTGAGGGCTTCGATCGCCTCATCGACTTTCCGCGTCAGTTCCAGAGTGTTGGCCTGCGGCTGCTTTTCGACAATCAGCAACAGACCTGGGCCGTCGTTGATAATCGCGTCCCCGATCGGCGCCGGGGAGCCGATCACCACGTCAGCGACATCCCCCAGTCGAATCGGGGCGGTGCCTTTGAAATCGACAACGGTGCGTGCCAGATCGTAAGGTTCCACGATGGGCGACAAGTGCTTGATGGCGAGACGTTGGTTTGGGGTATCGACGAAGCCGCCCGCATCCAAACTCGCCGCATCCCCCGCCGCCTTCAACACCGCATCGAGCGTCACTTGATTCGCCCGTAATCGGTTGGGATCGACCAGCACTTGAAACTGCCGGTCGCGCTGTCCCCAAATCGCCACGTTGGCCACACCGGGGACGGACATCAACTTCGGGCGAATCGTCCAGAGTGCGATAACGGTCATGTCGCGCTGGGATAGCGTCTTGGACGAGATGCCGATTTTCATCACGCGGCTGGTGGAAGAGAGCGGTTGCAAAATCACCGGCGGTCGCGCGACGATCGGCAGCTTGGGCGTCTCTGCGGCAACCCGTTCTTGCACCATTTGCCGCACTTTAAGTGGGTCCGTCCCGTCTTCGAGAATCAGCACCACTTGCGACAAACCCAGTACTGATTTGGAGCGAACCGTCTTCACGCCCGGAATGCCGTTCAGCGCGTTCTCCAACGGCATGGTGATGAGGCTTTCGGATTCCTCTGCCGACAGTCCCGGCGCTTCCGTCTGAATCTCGACCATTGCCGGCGCGAACTCGGGGAACACGTCCAGAGGTGCCTTGCGCAACGACCGGGAACCCACGACCATCAACACCACGCACAACGCCAGCACGACGACGCGAAGCCGAACGGAAGTTGCGATGAGCCAGGTCAGCATGGGTTGCTCTTGATGCAGGAAGGTGAAACTACTTGCTGAAACCAGTCTCGGTGCCGAACAATTCCGCAGCGCCTGCTGTCACCACTTTCGTCCCGACCGGGTGACGACTCCCCAGTACGGCAGTCTCGCCACTGACGTAGCGAACGACAACCCGTTTGCGGTTGTAAACCCGTTCGCCGACAACCTCGTACACCCACGTCCCGCCGTGGATGTCGTGGATGACGGCCGACCACGGGACCGTCAGACTTTCCTTGTCACCCTTTAACGGGAGGGTCACCGAAACTCTTTGGCCAGGGCTGTACTTCGCAGCGCTTTTATCCAGTTCGTAGTAAAGATCGACCGTACTACCTAGTGGGTTGGCGGAGGGTGGAGCGGCGATCGGTTTTGCTGACAGATGATGCTCGCCTGGTTTCGCGGACAAGTTCCCGACCATCGCATTCGCCGCCCCGTCGAGTTCCGTTGCATCGCCGACATAGACCGGCACGCGGACCCATAACGTGCTGAGATCAAGGACTTCAAACAGCGGCGCACCCGCGTTCACATATTGCCCTTGCATGGCATTGATGTTGCGAAGCAGTCCGTCTTGTGGGCAGTCGATGCGGAGCACCTCGCTCGTAATGCCCGATTCACTTTGCTTGAGAAGTCCCGTCAGTCGATTGAGTGTTTCGGTTGCGGTTTCAAGACCCTTTCGCCGAATCGCAACTTGGGCTTCCGCATCATCGACGGCGCCTTGGGTGCCGGTCATACTCGCCAGTGTGCTTCTGGCTTGTTTCAAAGTGACGATTGCGGCGTTGAGTAACTCGTCGGCGTTTTTCATGTTCGCTTCGGCGGTGTCGCGCAGCAACATCGTGTTGGCGCGGAATTCGGGCGTCAGCAACAGAACGAGTTGAAAGATTAAATCGCCTTGCTTGACACTTTTCCCCGCTTGGGGAACCCCTGTCGGCGGGGCCTTCAACGTTCCGCTCAGCGGGGCGGCGACCAAGATCGTATGCCCGACGGGGATCATCACTTCCCCGCCGTAGTCCCGCACTCGCTTCATCTCTTTGCGTTCGATGGTCCCGATGCGAATGTCGAGTCGCTTTTCGGCATCTTCCGGGATTGTGATCTTGTTGAATTAGTCTTATTTGGCGGTCTTGGCAACGACGGCCTGGACGGGGTGCGGGGTGGGTTTGGAACCTTCGATCGGCTTACCCAAGATGAACCAGGCGCCGACGGCTGCCCCCAGCAACAATCCACAGATGAGAAATCCCGTGAAAACGCCGCTGCGGTAGCTCATGGTGATTTCGTCTGGGGTGGCGATGAGGGTGGCGTTACGGGTTCCGGTTTCACTGGTGAACCCGTTGACACTTCCGGTGTATTCAACCGGCGACCGACACTTCGTTCCAAGTCCGCCCACGCACGGCGTTGATCGGCTTTCAATTGGGCTTCTCGGTTCAGTGTATCAATCAGTTGCCGACTGGCTTCCAGTGAAAGTAGGTAAGATGCGTTGCCGTCCTTGTAAGCGTTCTCCGCCCGTCGGATCGCCGCTTCCACTTCAGGCCGGACATTTTTTCGCAGCAGGTCCACTTCCACCGTGGTCTGTCGCATCCGAATGTGGGCAAGCTTGACGTCCAAAATAATTTGGTTGTGTACCGTCAAGCGGCGGCGACAAAGTTGTTCGGCTTCGGCTTCGGCGCGAGCAATGCCGCCCTGGTTGCGATTGAAAATCGGCAACGTCACGCGGAACGCCGGACCGAACTCATGGCCGGTATTCCGACCACTGGTGGCATCCAGAATCCCGAGCAATCGAACCCAACCCACTTTCGCCAGGTGCAATCGTTCCAATGCCGCTTGGACGGCAATTTCGGCAGAAATGGCGTCGGGCCGGGACCGAACCGCTTCATCGATCAAGGCGTCCGCATCCCACTCGGGGTAACTTTCAATCGCCGCATCGACCACGAGGAACGGGTGCGGTGTGGCCCCCAACCCGGTCAAGTTCTTCATGCGTTCTTCGGCCAGTGCCACTTCAAAACCGATGCGGGCCAAGTCTTGTTTCGCCAGAAGTGCGTCAATCTTCGCGGTCGCCACTTCCTGGACGCTGGCCGCGCGGGCTTTCAACCGACCCTCCGCCAGTTCCGCAATTCGGCTGCGTAACTTCACTGCTTCGTCCGCCACGCGCACCCGTTCACGCGCCAACACCAGATCGGAATACGCTTGGCGCGTGTCACGGATCAGGTCCAGTGCCGCTTGGGTCAACCGTTCCGTGGCCCGAGCGTTTTCCCGTTCGGCAGCCCGGATGCGGATCGGGCGCAACCACAAGGCTTCGATGGGCATATCCAGCGCGTATTTGAAGGGCTTTTCCGGCGTGTAGAAGAAGTAGACCACTTCCGGGTTCGGCAGTAATCCCGCTTGAATCAAGTCGGCCTTGGTAATCTGCAAGTCCACCAACAGTTCTTGAAACGCTGCGTTATTCCACAACGCCAACAACACCGCATGGTCCTCAATGATCGGCTGATCCAGCGCTAATCCGGGTGGGACAATGACTTGGTCTAACGGTCGCGGCGGACCGACACTCAGCCCCATTCGCTCCGTGATCTTCTGCGAAACAGAGCCGCGATCCGTGGCAGACGGAAGTTGGCAACCCGTGAATAGCACGAAGAAACCAAGCCCGATTCGACAGAGTGGGAAGCGCTTGATCGGCATGTCCCTGCCCCGTGTTTGTCCGAAACGTCCCTGAACGGAAAGATACGAGATGTAGTATCGGCGAACGGCGTGGCAAAGATGAACGATTGTAAGACGTGGTACAGGCGGTTCAGACCAAAACCGATTCGGATTTTACACATCGGGTCCAGAAATCGGACCCGATGCACGACACGGCGACATCGACAATCAGTTGTCGAGCATGACTTGCTTGGCAGGCTTCAAATGAGCATCATCAAGCTTGCCAACTGTCCAGAGCAACCCTTTTGCGACTAAGTCGAGGTACTTTTCATCGCTAACGGTTTCGTTATTGTGGCCCAAGGTGGTCGCAAAGACTTTTGCTTTCTTGTTGTAAGTGTTGGTCCACACGACGACCGACTCAAAGGAAGTCTCTTTGCCACTTTTGTTTTTGAAAGTCTGCAAACCCTTAGCGAGCGGGGTGGCGGTGTCGAGGAGATGACCCGTGAAGTTGTTGTACAATTCTTCGTTGTTAGTTTTCCAGTTCGTCAAGCCCTTGGTGATTGCATTGGTGTTGTCCAAAAATGTAATCGCAATTGGGGCTTGGGCTTCGTGTTTCGTAGTGGCCAAGCCCGTAAACTCGAACCACGGCGTGGTGACATTCGGGAAGCCTTCGGTTCGGTAACTGTGCATTCCACAATGCAACACGACGCCGGGCACGCCATCGCGGTGCGGTTGAAGGATGCGGTCCACGACGGCTTTGTCTTTCACGTCTGCGCAACATTCGTCGTGAACAATCACGTCGTAACCCTTCGCCCAGTCTTGCGTCTCGTAGATGGGGTTCAAATGTTTGGTGCCCTTGTCCGCGTCGTAAGCGATGGCCCATTGCACGTTGGCTCGTGACGAAACGCCTTTGGTCAGCAAGTCCTTTTGCTTCGCGTAATCATGGCAACAACCGCCGATTACAAGCAGTGCGCGAACTGGTTTCGAGTCTTCCTGGCGTGTAGACGCGATAGCGATGGAAGAGGTGAGTAAAGCGACAAAGAGTGCAAACCGACGGAGAAGAGCGGATCGGGTCATGGTGTATCCAGACTGGGGAAAAGGAGATTGAGCCGATACCCACTCAGTTATGGGTATCGGCTCCGTGTGATTCTAGCGATGAACCACCACATCTCGCAACAGTCTGGACCGGCATTACATTTTAGGGTTGACCGGACGCAGTTTAGCTTCGGTGTAGCCACGTCCGCCGAACCAAAGAATCAACCCACCCGCTAGCGTGGATGCAACGCCAACTCCAAGCGCGAATATGGGTTCAAAGAACTGCGATTGCGGATTGTTGGCCGACGGGACTGTGGCTGTGAGGTAATACACCAAGCTGAACATCATCAACAGGCCACCCATCACAAGTAACCCGATGCCGGTGATTTTCATGTGAAGCTCCGTAGTCATTTTCAGGCATTTCGTCCCACCTGTGATCGTTATGCAAGATATGTGCCGTACTGTGTGAACCGCCATTCCGAATCAGACGGAATTGCGGCGAGTGGCAAGTTGCGCGGACGATTGCTCAAAGCGTGCAACGCGATGTGCCTATTGTCCCTCGGTCAGTTTCCAATAACGATCGGGTGCTAAGTTCTTGAACGCTTGTTCGGTTCCACCAGATGGCCAGTAAACCGTGATTGTTGCGACGGGTTCGGAATCCAAACCGAGGCCGAAGACACATCGGGGATCGTTGGTTGAAGCGAAACTTGCCCCGCTGCTGATGAAGCGGGTCTGACTGTCGGACGCGCTTTCAAGAACCACTCGTGCCCCGACAATATCCCGGTTGCCTTTGCCGCGAAGTTCGATGCCAAGCCAATGGTTGGGTCTCGTGTCGGCGACATTGTGCAGGACCACCGCTGGTGCGTTGATGTGGCTGACAACAACATCAATCTTGCCGTCGTTATCGAGGTCGCCGAAGGCAGCGCCTCGGGCATTGTGGCGGGTCTGAAAATACGCTCCTGCCGTGTCAGCAATGGGTGCGAATTTCCCCCGGTTATTTTGCACGAGGACGGGTCGTTGCTCACGGCCAACCTTCGCGGACGGGTACCGGATCGCGTGGCCATTGGCAATGAATAAATCTTCCCACCCATCGTGATTGAAATCCAAGAACCCGACCCCCCAGCTTACATACGACGCACCAATCGCACTGAGTTGGCTACTAGCCGTGGCGAACTGAAAGCGGTCCTGGTTCGTGATCTTTTTGTAGAGTGCGGGCAGTTCTTTCTCGTAGTTGGTCACCACGATCGACGGCAACCCCGTGTGATCAAAGTCCGCGACGGCAAGGCCCATACTGCCGTTCGCTTGCCCCCGGTCGTCCAGAGCAGCCCCTGCCGTCATGCCAATTTCTTCGAGGACGATTTCACCCGGTTTGCCGCGATTCATGTATAAAAAGTTGGGGTCGGTGTCGTTCGCAACATAGATGTCAGGTCGGCCATCCCGATTCAAATCCACCATCATCACGCCCATACCCTTGCCGTCTTTGCGAAGGTTCAATGAGGCGGTGGTGTCCGTGAAGGTGCCGTTGCGATTGTTACGGTAGATCGTGTGCGGTAACGCTTTGAACCGCTTGGGCTGACAGACATCCCGCACCTTGGTGTCGTAGGAACAGTCCGTCGGGTGGTTAGACTCAAAGCCCCAATCGCCGTAATGCGAAATGTACAGGTCCGCATAGCCGTCGCCATCAAAGTCACCCCACGCGGCAGTTGACGACCAGAGCGTGTCCACTAACCCCGCTTTTGTGGTGACATCGACAAACTTGCGTCCGCCTGCACCGTCGGGTTCATTGTGTAACAACACAAGCCGGGCATATCCTGTGACGAGCAGGTCGTGCCAACCATCGTTGTCGTAGTCGAACGCGGCGGCACCGTGGGAATACTGCAACGGGCCAGCCAAACCCGTCGCCGTGGACACGTCTTGAAACTTCATCCCGCCCAAGTTGCGGTACAACTTGCCCGGATGGCCGAGAACTTTGGTCCGGTCGAAGTAGCCGCCACCAGGGAAGAAAATATCGAGTAGCCCGTCGTTGTCGTAATCCAGCAACGCCACCCCACCGCCGAGCGATTCGATAATCGCCAAGTGGTTCGCTTCCTCACCGTTGCGGTAAGTAAAGTCGATGCCCGAGTCGCGCGTCACATCTCGGAACAACTCCGTCGCGGGTGACTCGTTCGCAGGTGGTGTTGGAACTGGTACGGATGAACTGCACCCGACGATGAGCCACGTCACTGTGGTCATCATGCCGAGAAAGTATCGTTTCATAAAAGCTCACTTCGCCGCCGTTTTGAGCATGGCAATCACTTGACGATGTCGGGCCGCTTCCTGCGGGTTGGCCCCCTTCCCGTCGTAAAACGTGGCCAGCGTTTCATGGGTCGGGACGTGACTGTTATCTTCCCGAAGCGCACTAAACAGCCAGGGCAACGCTTCCTTCTCACGCCCAACTGCCATCAGTGATTGGCCAATTTGTCGCCGGACTTCCGGGTCACGCGGTCGGCGACGAACCTCAATCGCCAAGTCGGTCTGCTTCTTTTTCTCCGCGTCAATGACCTTGTGAAGTGCTAGATACTTGGTCGCATCGTCGGCACGACCCAGTTCGCCGGCAATCTGCCCGAGTGACAGCACGACTAAAGCATCGTCGGGTTGGGAGGCACGCACTTTCTCCAACAAGTCGTAAGCCGCTTGCGGGTTCTTTGCTCGAATCAGATTCGCCTTCAGCGTCATGGCGCGGGGCATTTCCGGGTTCTTGAGGAGCGCGGACTCGACCAATTGCAGCGCAGCATCGGGTTGACCGACGGTGTTTTTGAGTTCAGCCAGTCCGACTTGGGCATCAACGTCGTCGGGGTGTTGCCGAAGTTGTTCCTCAAATAAGCGGGCACCTTCCTCCAACTCGGTTCGGGCGGCCAAGTGAATCTCCGCGAGTTTTCGTCGTGCGGTCGGATGATTCGGTCGATGGTCGATGACGTAGCGGAAATCGGCCACGGCGTCATCGGTGTTCAACGTCGCCTCCCGGACCTCGGCACGGCGGAATCGGGCGAGCCAGTCATCCGGGTACCGCTCCACCCATCGGTCCAATAAGGCTGCGGCCTCGTTCAACAGGTGGGCATCCAGATAACACTTCACCAAGCCGTCAAATAGCAACCGATCTTCCGGGTGGGACGCATCAATGTACAACCGGGCTTGCGTGACCGCCGGTCCGGTCGGGCCACTTTCCACGAGGTTCAGGAGCAATTTTTCCAAGTCGATGTATTCGGAAATCCAGTCGCGCCGCTTGGCCTGTTCCAACTGTTTCCACGCTGCGGAATAGCGTTCGGTGCGACGGTAGACCTGTGCGAGAAGGAACGTGGCTTCGGCGTGGTCTGGGGTGTAATCCAGAACCCGTTTGATGTGACGTTCGGCCACCGGGAAGTCGTCGTCGGCCAAGGCACTTTTGGCTTGGCGGAGATGGCGATCGGTTGCCCACATCGGGTAAATGATCCAGTACCCGATCCCCGCCAGAATCGCTAGCGTTGCGATCCCCACGACAATCGTGAACGGCCCCGTCGATCGGTCCGATGGCCCGATAATTTTCGGTGGCGTAGGAAGTTGTGAAGAACGGATGCGGCGGCCCATCGGGTGTTCTCGGGGTTAACGAGTCCGTGAATTCAACTTAGAATAGCATATCTACTAGCTTGGAACGAGTCGTTCCGATTGTGTGCCGTGAGAAGATCATGCCCGTCCGGATTCGCCGACTTACCGTTGTCGGGGTGCCACTTTTGCTCGTGGGAATTGCGGTCGCCTACACCGTGTGGCCGAGCAGTACCAAGGCGATGTCTGTCGCCCAAGATGCCGCTTCACGTCGTGACTTTTCAGCCGCCCTTGCAGCGATTCAGCCTGGTTTCGATCACTCAAGTACAAACTCCGAGACGTTGCTGTTTGGCGCACGAACCGCGCGACGGGCGGGGCAAACCAACTTGGCGGATCGGTATTTGCGGCGCTACCAGGAGAACGGCGGCGATGCGGAAATCATTGCGATTGAGCGGATTCTTGGCGGGATTCAGCGCGGTGAAGTGAGCGGCTTTGATGGCGGCTTGCAATTCTGTGCGAAGTACCCAACGCACCCGGAGGTGCCGTTTGTTCTTGAGGCCATGACCGAAGGCTATCTCAAAACCGGCCACTTGGTCAAAGCCATCGACACGGCCACACGCTGGCTAGCTACCACTCCCACGCCAGCGGACGCTGCCCAGGGCCACATCTGGCGTGGCACTTGTTACCGGAACTACGGCAATCAGGAGATGGCACTTGCGGACTTCCAGGCCGCATTAAAACTGACACCCGACTCACCGGAAGCCCAAACACTGGTGGGTGAAATGCTCGTCGGCCCGGAACCAGAACAGGCAAGCGCTTACTTCACAGCAGCCTTGGCGACGCAACCGAATCGCGTTGATGCACGCCTCGGATTAGCAAGATGCCACCGCAACCGTGGGCAATCCGCCTTAGCAAAAGTCGAACTCGACCGCATTCTTGCGACCCAACCCGATCACGTAGCGACACTGATTGAACGGGCGAAATTGTCGTTGGACCTGCGCGAATATGTACTGGCTGAACAAGACTTGCGCAACGTCTTGACCAAAGCCCCGCGTTCACTGGAAGCCAACACCACACTGGCACGAGTCTTGGAGTTGACGGGCCGCGAAACGGAGTCCGCCAAAATCCGCGCCGATGTCAAAGTGTTCGAGGCCGAACTGTTTCGCAAGATCCAGGAGCTAGTCACATCGGGTATGATTCCCGCACCCGCACCCGGTAACGAATTCCCCAACCGTAACGACCCATGAACCGTACCCTGCTCGCGCTAACACTGGTTGCCGGTATTTGTTTTGCCACACTTGTGGGCTGCGGGAATGGCGCAAAAACCGAAACTCCCTCCTCGACCGCTCCCAGTATCGCATCACGTGACGTGGCTCCGGTTCGCGCTCCGTGGCAAGACCTGTTTGAGGACTGCACGCCAAGTTCCGGCGTTGATTTTGCGTACCACAATGGTGAAGAGAGCAATCACTACACGATTCTGGAATCACTGGGCGGCGGCGTGGCACTCGTCGATTTTGATGGGGATGGGCTGCTCGATATTTTCCTGATCGGCGGTGGCACGTTTCGCGGGACAAACCCGCCCACGATTACCGGCTCTCCCAACCGGCTGTACAAAAACCTAGGCAACTGGAAGTTCCGTGATGTCACGACGGAATGCGGACTCGATCAGCCGTTGTTTTACTCGCACGGTGTGACGGTGGGGGATTACGATTGCGACGGCTGGCCAGATTTGCTCGTCACAGGGTACCGGGGGATCACCCTTTATGCCAACCGATCGGCTGACCCGGTTCAACCCAATTCCCCGAAGCGGATATTCATGGACGTGACCAAAGCCGCCGG
>JANLRE010000583.1:0-6916 GCA_031368205.1 Fimbriiglobus sp.
GGGTCATCAGCTACCCCAACCGTGGATCGACAGCTGACCCAACCGCATGGCGGATCACCACCGGGCAAGACCGGCGACTCGCAGATGCTCACCGACCCAAAGGGGCGGTTTTCCGTTACCTTCCCCGTGGTCCCGGCGCCCCTCCCGCCTCCTTCAGGAGGCGGGTCCGACAGCCCGGTCCAACTCGCCATCTGGGAGGCGCGGGATGGGGACACCAAGTACATTTTGAGCGTCATATACGCATCAGCCGAGTTTTTCGACGCGAAGTTCGACCTTAATGAGTTGGCGTCAGGCGGGACGAATAACCCATACTGGCGGGTGGTGAACCGCAAGACTGTGACGACAGACGGCCAACCGGGTCGGCAAGTCGAGTACGCTGCGACCGACGAGCTGAGATCGTCGGTGAGCGTGTTCACCCGGTACAAGGGGACGGTCGTGACGATGTCGGTCAACGGCCTGGCAGGGTTGACGGGCGAGAGCGAGGGGGCCAAGGCGTACTTTGCGTCCTTCCGGTTCACTCGCTGAGGTCAGAGCCGCTCGGGTCTGGACAGCACGCCGAACTAAGCGCTACACCTTAACTGCGGGGCCACGACGGCTTTCCCAAATTGGTAGCCTCTCCGCGCGGCGGGGTGGGTGGACGAGTTGTAGCCGGTCGTTGTATTCCTTGCGTGCTTCCGGCCACAAACCCGATCCCCGATTACACGATCTCTCGCAGTTCGCTTACCATTTGCTTGAAAACGGGTTCCCAATCGCCAAACGTCGTTTGGCGGAACAGCCGGGCAGTTGGATACCACGGTGTATCAGAGCGTTGTTGCATCCAGCGCCAGTCGGCGTTCTGCGGCAACGCGACCCACACCGGGCGGGCTAACGCCCCGCTGAGATGAGCGAGGGCAGAGTCGATCGTGATGACGAGATCGAGGTTCATCAGTAACCCTGCCGTGTCCACAAAATCTGCGACGAGTTCCGATCCGAGGTCGAGGATCGGCAGAGTCGGGTTTTCGGCGATTTGTTCGCTACCCGGTCCTTTTTGAAGGCTGATGAGCGTGATGTTCGGAATCGCGGCGAGCGCGGCAAATCGACTGAGTTTCACCGAACGCCAGCGGTCGCCGATGTGCTGGGGGTTGCCTTGCCACGCGATGCCGACTTTGAAACCGGGTATCTTGTTCAACCGTTTCTGCCATTTCGCCACGGCATCCGGTGAAGGTGTGAGGTACGGCGCGTGGGATGGAATCGTTTCAACGCGCAGTTGCAACAACAGCGGCAAGCTCATCAACGGGCAATGGTAATCATGAACAGGAAGTGGGTCGCTGGGTGTGATCGCTTGCGTGATGCCACGGCAACTTTGCAGCAGTGTGATAAGCGAAGGCGCGGCCACGACGATGACCTTGGCCCCACGGTCGGCGAGTTGGGGCAGGAGTTTGGCGAACTGGATCGTGTCGCCGTGCCCCTGTTCGGTGTGGATCAGAATCGTTTTCCCGGTGAGTGACTCCCCACGCCAGACTGGCGCGGTGAACCGCCGCGTGGCGAGTTGCCCTTTCATTTGCTCCGTGCGCCAGCGCCATTCGTATTCGGCCCAGCCGTTCACATAATCGCCAAGTGTCAGCAGCGCAATCGCCCGGTTGAACCGCACTTCGGCGACATCGGGTTTGAGACGGATCGCTTTTTCGTACCACGCTAATGCTTCGATTACGTTGCCGTTCATGGCGAGCGAGAGGGCGTAGTTGCCGTAGGGTTCGTGCGAAGTCGGATCGAGTTTAATGGCTTCTTGCAGGGCGTGTCGGGCTTCGTCGAGCCGCCCGAGATCGCGGTAGGCATTGCCGAGGTTCGCCCACCCGCCCGCGTTCTGTGGATCGAGCCGCACCGCTTCCCGGCCTGCTTCGACGGCTTCGGCCCACTTCTGCGTTCGCCCCAATCCTGCTGCGAGATTGGCGTAAGCACCACCCGATTGCGGGTCGAGCCGAATCTGTTCCCGGAAGCACTGAACCGCCGCTTCGGACTTGCCCGCCAACCCACGCACCACACCGAGCCGGTTCCACAAGGACGACGAGGCATGACCAGATTTCAACATCTCCACCAACAACGTTTCCGCTTCGTCCAGGTGCTTCAATTCCGTCAACGCGATGGCGAGTTGCAACCGCAGGTCGTCGGCGTGCGGCTCGCGTTTCAACGCAATGCGGATAGCAGTTGCAGCAGCATCAAACTTCTTCTGGTCGAAGCACGATTGAATCACGTTGCGTTGCGGGGACGGGTTCGTTGGGTCAAGGCGTGCGGCCAGTCGGAAGGTGGCTTCGGCTTCGGCGAAGTGTTTTTGCTGGGCGAAGATCACGCCAAGATGGTCGTGCCAAACGCCGTTGTTGGGACGCAACCGGATGGCTTGCAGAATTGCTGCTTCGGCTTCCCTGACCTTCCCCGCGTTGAGATGTTGAATCCCGGTTGCGTGCCAGCGCTCCGGGGATAACTCGTCTGCTCTCCCCCCGTTTGCGGGGGGATTCAGGGGGGTCGAGCCTCCCACCCCACCCCGGCCCTCCCCGCAGACGGGGAGGGAGGAAGCGACATCTGTGGCCGCTCGTCGTAAGCATTCGCCCGCGACATCCGCCCGGTTTGCGGCCAAGGCGAGTTCCGCCAAGCGGGTGAATAAATCGAAATCCGTAGCGGCCACGCCGGTTGTGCTCATTTCGCACTCTGTATCGAAGGCAAGATCACTGAACAAGTCCGGGTCGCTTGTAAGTGGACGGATTCACGGGTAGCTTACAAAATAACGCTACGTGGTGTGCCGGTCGTTCACTCCTCTTCAATATCGGTCGCGTATGTCAATGACACTGGAACAATACGCCACGACCTATCTGGAAGGCCGTGGCCTTCCGTGGCCCGCTGCGCCAGTGGTCAAGCCGCCGAAGAAGGCCCACCCGCACATTGAAAAGTTACCCGTCCGTGCCGTGATGTGGACCGTTTATGGCACGCTCTTGGCCGTGCCGACGGGGGAACTGCACTTTGAAGCGTCGATTGATTTCGTGATGGACGCGGCGCTCGACAAGACGATTCAAGAGTTCAAAATGTGGAACTCGATGAGCCGCAAGCCCGGCGCCCCGGCGGCGTACATGAAAGAAATGTACACCCGCACCTACACAATGTTGAAGATGGCCGGTAGCGGCGGCGAGAAGTATCCCGAAGTCGTGAGCGAACGGATTTGGGACGACATCGTCAAGAAGCTGATGCAGAAAGAGTACGTGTTTGATGCGTCGCTGTACGGGTCGCTGGACGAACTGGCCAAAAAGATCGCGTACTTCTTCCACGCGAGTATTCAGGGTTGTGGTGCCTACCCCGGCGCTGCGGAAGCGTTGCGGATTGTGGCAGAAAGTGGCCGCGCCCAGGGCTTGCTCGCCGATGGCCAGTGCTTCACGCCCGCCCAACTGTTGAAGGCGATGTTACAACAAGACCCGAGCTTTCAGTTGGCAAACGTGCTCCCCCCCAACTTGCGGATTCTGTCGGCGGAGAAGAAAGCCCACAAGCCGTCGGAGACGCTCTTCAAGGCTGCGATCACCGCGCTCGCGGCACGGGGCATCGCACCCTCGGAAATCCTGCATGTCGGGTCAAACTTGACGCGCGACATTGCCCCCGCGAAAAAACTAGGTATGAAAACAGCCTTGTTTGCGGGCGATAAAGCGTCTTTGGGCGCGACCCCGGAACAACTCCAAGACCCGTTGTTTCGACCCGATGTTCTGCTGACAGAACTGACCCAGATTGCCGAAGTCATTAGTTAAGGACCATCCCATGCCCGTCCTGGACCCGCATTGCGATCTGTCCCAAATCGACTTCAACCGCGTCGTGGCGGACGCCCAACAAATTCGGGCGTTAATGCCGCACCGATTTGAAATGGAGATGGTCACGGCGGTGGTCCATATGGACCCATTGAAGCACCTCGTCGTGGGCTATAAAGACATCCGCCTGGATGAATTTTGGGTGCGCGGACACTTCCCCGGTAACCCGATCCTGCCGGGCGTGTTGATGTGCGAAGCCGCTGCCCAGATCACCGCGTATTACACCCTCACGCTCAAGTTGAACGCGAACGTGTTGATGGGCCTCGGTGGCATCGAAAACACGCGGTTCCGACGGGCCGTCCTGCCCGGCGAGCGACTGATTCTGGTGGGCAAGGGCATTCGCGTTCGACCCCGGATGACCTTGTTCAATGTGCAAGGCTACGTCGGCAAAGAATTGGCGTTTCACACGGACGTGATCGGTGTCGTACTCGGCAAACTTGAGGATTGAGTGTTGTGCGGAAACCCAGTCGATTGTCACCCGGCGAACTCGCTCCCTACCAATGGCAAGCACTCGGCGAAGCGGGCTACGCCCGGTGGGGTGATGGCCCCGGTTTAGACACCGAGCACCTCGAACAAACGCCGTTGACCGAACCCGTCAGTCCCATCGTTTGGTCGGAGTTGTTCGGTAACAACCATCCCGTTGAAATCGAGGTCGGGTTCGGCAAAGGTCTCTACCTCGTCAACGTCGGCACCCGCCGGCCGGACCGCAATTTCTTCGGCATCGAGATCATTCGCAAGTATCAAATGTACGCCACGAACCGGATCGCGGTTCGCAAACTGGCGAACGTGAAAACCTGTTGCGCGGACGCGAAAAAAGTGTTCCGCGAGTCGGTGACCAGCGGGACCGTTGCGGCGGTCCACGTTTATTTCCCGGACCCGTGGTGGAAGAATCGGCACAAGAAACGCCTGCTGTTCACCGCCGAATTCGCCCAAGAAGTGCTGCGGATTCTGCAACCCGATGGCGTCCTGTATTTCGTGTCCGACGTGCCCGAATACTTCGAGATGGTGACCGAAACCCTCGCGCAGGTGACGGCATTCCACAAGCTGCCACCACCCGACGAATCCGCACCGCAACACGACATGGATTACCTCACCAACTTTGAACGCAAGTTCCGTAAAGTGGGCAAACCGATTCACCGTTCGCAGTATCAGAAAATCACATCGGCGTGAGGATTGACTTGCCCATGCCCGATGCCAAACCGATTGCGACAACCCCGTCAACGTGGTGGTGGCCACCGGCTATTTTCGTCGGGTTTTGGGTGCTGCTGGTCGTCGGCGGGCGGAGCAATTTCTTCCGCGATCCGGGGACGTTTTGGCACACCGTGATCGGCGAAAAGATCCTGCACGAAGGCTTTTTTGACTACGACCCGTTCACCTTCCCGTTCGGCGGCGAATACTTCATCGCCCACCAATGGCTTGGCGAAGTGGTGATGGCGTTGGTCCACCGGGTCAACGGGTTTCACAGCCTGTTGGTCGTCGCCACCGCGATTCTAGCGTGGCTCTTTACGGTACTGACGCTCCGGCTGATTCGCACAGGTCTGCACCCGATTGCGTGCCTGTTGCTGTCCGGGCTGACGCTCGCCGCCGCCGCGTCGCACTTCCACGTCCGCCCGCACCTGATGTCGATCGCGGGTTTGGCGTTCACGATGGTGATGATTACCGACTTTGAAGCCGGTCGAATTCGCCGCCAACAACTTTGGTGGCTAGTGCCCGTTTACTGGCTGTGGGCGAACACGCACGGCGGGTTCTTGGGTGGAATCACAACGCTTGGCCTTGCGGGTGCGGGATGGTCTGTCTGCCGTATGTTGGGTTGGCACTCCCCCATACGGACTCGCGCCGATTTCGGCGTTCTCGTGCTGATCGCAACGGTCTGTGGACTCTCTGCGTTCGTGACCCCCTACGGTTCCGGGCATGTGCAAGTCTGGCTCCAAATCATGAAGATGCCACACTTGCCGGAGATCATCCAAGAACACGCACCAACCGACTTTCGGCACCCGACGACATGGCCTCTACTGGCGTTGGCGACTGTGTACTTGTTCCTATTAGCCGGCACCAAACCACGTGACTGGCGGGTGAGTTGGCTCCTACCACTGTTCTGGTTCCTCCAAGCTTACAGCCGCGTCCGCCATGCGCCGTTATTCGCTGTGGTGGCCATCATCGCCATCGCCGACATCTGGCCGATGACCCGATGGGCTAGGTTGCTCGCTGTGAAGCGCCCCGACTTTTACACCCCAACGGGTTGCAAGGTGAACACAAGTTGGAGTAGTTTTGTGTTGCTCAGCATGATTGTGTTCGGGGTGGGCGTAGTCCAATTTTTTGGCGGGAGTTGGTCCCATTGGGCGGAACTGGATTCTGCACGGTGGCCACTGGCGTTGCGATCGACGCTAACCGAATACGAGCCGAAACCGGGGCAACCCAATCACTTGTTCAACGACTGTATTGACGGCGGGTTTGTGATCTATCACGCGCCGGGTTATCGGGTCTTCATGGACGACCGTTGCGAACTGTATGGCGATGAATGGTTGGTCAAGTTTGTAAAAGCGGCTGAAGCGAACACTGGCCAAGCAATGGTCGAGTGGCAAAAACAGTATGGCGACTTCAACTTCGCCCTCACCCGAGTTGGCGCGTCGTTCGACGATTACTTTCGTGCTGAGTCCGCAACGTGGGAGTTGATCGAGGCCACGCCGAACGCGAACTTTTATCGCCGCCGCCAATAACCCGGATGAACACGAACCTGCTACGATCCTGGTTGAATCTTGCGCCCGGTCCGTGGCCGCCGGATGATCGCACGTTGCTAGGTTTCAGCACCGGGCCGGTGTCGCCGCAGGATGCCGAACGCCGAGCAATGTTATTGATCGGTAAACTTCGCCCGCACCAACTCATTCATCCGGAACTCGTCACGGAAGGGATGAACCGCCTCGCGCAAGCGATGCTTTCGATTACAACAACCACTGTCGCGCCGTCCGCCATACCAAAATCATCCCCACCGCAGCCGATTCCACCGACTCAGGTTCCGGTCGATTTCAACCCTGCTCCATTGCCAGTTGTGTTGATACCACTGCGTGTGGATTTGAAACCAGCCCCGGTGATTCTCGATG
>JANLRE010000591.1:0-1282 GCA_031368205.1 Fimbriiglobus sp.
GTTCAACCGACTGCGGAAGCATTGAAAGCGGACCCGGAAAACAAACTGCTGCGGCGAATGAACCGCCGACGGCTGGAAGCCGAAACCATCCGGGATGCGGTGTTGACATCAAGTGGATCGCTCACGAAAGAGATCGGCGGACTCAGCGTCAAAGTGCCGCTCGAACCGGAAATCTACGACCTGATCTTCACCGAAGCGGAGCCAATCGGACTTTGGCCAGTCACAACCGATGTGAAGCAACACACGCGCCGCAGCCTCTACCTCTTCATGAAACGCAATGTCCGGCAACCGCTCCTCGAAGCCTTCGACCAACCCGACACACTGAACTCCTGCTCCGGTCGCTCGAACAGTACCTTCGCGCCACAAGCGTTGATCCTGATGAACGGCCCGTTCAGCCACGATCAAAGTAAACAGTTTGCTGCCGATCTGGTTCGAGTTGTTGGGGACGATCAATCGAAACAAATCGAGCAACTGTATCGTCGGGCGTTGGGGCGCAAGCCGACCGATGTCGAAACGCAGGAATGCCGCAAGTTCTTGTCGCAAAAATCACCGCAGGCACTTGCAGACCTTTGCCTTGTGGTGTTCAACCTGAACGAGTTCATCACGATCCCATGACCGACACGCCGCCCTACTTTCTCGCGGACTTCACGGATGCCTATGGCACCTACGAAAAGGCGTCGCTTTGGTTGCACGATGGCGTGTCCTCAAGCAATCATCCGTTTCGGTTGCTCACGGTCGCCAGCATCGGCGTGGACGATTTGCCGAACGCCCGGTTAGTCGTGTTGCGGAATTTTGTGCAATCCACACGCACCCTCGAATTCCACACCGACGTTCGCAGCCCGAAAGTCGCTCAGCTCCGTCGGAATCCGCACGTCTGCTTGCTCTTCTACGACCCGGTGGTCCGCTTCCAACTTCGCATCGCAGCAACAGCACAGCTTTACAACAACGATGACATCGCACGCCACACCTGGCGAACGATGCGAGAGACCAGTCAATCGATATACAGCGTTGGCGTTGGTCCAGGTGGCTTGGTGAAGGGGAACGTACCGGCCGAAAAACCTTCGTTTCAAGCTGAAAATGAGGCCGCCGCCTTGGGGAACTTCGTCGTGGTGCGGTGCGAATTTGACGAAATGGACTTGCTCGAACTGCACCCGACGGGACACCGTCGGGCACTATTGCAATGGGTCGTCGGCTGCCCGGTGATCCAACGGATCGCGCCGTGAGTCGGGTACCATCCAATCTCAGGGCGCCATCAAATCACGTTTACCACAGAGACACAGAG
>JANLRE010000607.1:0-3541 GCA_031368205.1 Fimbriiglobus sp.
CGGTGCGAGAACGTCGAGTACCTTACGCTGTTCCTCACGCGGCTGCGGCAACGGACCCCGACGATTTACAATCGGGTTCAGTACATCGAACAGCCGACGGCGCGGGATTTGAAAGCGAACCGGCACAACACGATGCACGCCGCCGCGAAGCAGAAGCCGGTGGTGATTGACGAATCGTTGGTTGACCTCGAAAGCCTACAACTGGCCCGCGAGATGGGCTACACCGGCGTGGCGTTTAAGGCGTGTAAGGGGCAAACGCAAACGCTTCTCCTTGCTGCGGCAGCCCAGAAGTACGGACTGTTCCGCTGCGTCCAAGACCTGACCTGCCCCGGCGCGTCGCTGATTCATAGCGCCGGCATCGCCGCACACATCCCCGGCGTGGCCGCCATCGAAGCGAACAGCCGCCAATACTGCCCCGCCGCCAACGCCGGTTGGGACGCCAAGTTCCCCGGCGTGTTCACCATCCGCAACGGGGTCATGAACACGGCTATCCTGAACGGACCGGGACTCGGGGCCGTGCCGGTTTCAAAAACCAAGCCGATCTGATAGAATTGCGTTAGCACTCCCCTTGCCGAACCGGCCTGCCAGGGTCTCTATGAATATGCTCATCGCACGGTTTGTCGTCACGGTTATTGGTCTCATTGCGTTGGTCGAACCTGGCTTTGCTCAGGGTCGTAAGCCGGTGTCGTATGGTCGGGACGTGCGGCCAATTCTGGCGGAGAACTGCTTCTTTTGCCACGGGCAAGACCCGAACCAACGCAAGGGCGATGTCCGACTGGACACGCTGGAAGGGCAGCAGGCGGAGGGGCTGATTGTTCCGGGGAAGCCGGACGAAAGCGAACTCATCCTGCGCACTTTCTCCACTGAGAAAAGCAAGGTGATGCCGCCGCCCAAGTCGAACCGGCACCTCAGCCCGGAACAGCGGGCAACCTTGAAACAGTGGATCGCGGAAGGGGCCAAGTTTGAAGGGCACTGGTCGTTCCAAAAGCCGGTCCGCACTGCCGTTCCCGCCGTCGCTGGAATTGCGAACCCGATTGATGCGTTTCTACGAGTCAAGCTCACTGACAAGGGATTGTCACCGTCACCGGAAGCCGACAAGCCGACGCTGCTGCGGCGGGTGACGTTCGACCTCACCGGGTTGCCACCCACGCCGGAAGAAGCCGATGCGTTCGTGAAAGACACCTCGCCCGACGCCTACGCCAAGGTGGTCGATCGGTTGATGGCGAGTCCGCACTACGGCGAACGGATGGCGCTACCCTGGTTGGACGCGGCCCGGTACGCCGACAGCAACGGCTTCCAGCAGGACGGCGACACGTTCCAGTGGGTGTGGCGCGATTGGGTGGTGAAAGCACTGAACGCGAACATGCCGTTCGATCGCTTCACGATTGAACAACTCGCCGGGGACTTGCTGCCGAACCCGACCACGGACCAAAAAGTTGCCACGGCGTTCAACCGCAACCACCTCGTCAACGGCGAAGGCGGTGCGATCCCAGAAGAGCAACGGTTCAACATTCTCTTCGACCGCGTCGATGTGACCGCCACGAATTGGCTGGGGCTGACGATGGCCTGTTCGCAATGCCACGACCACAAGTACGACCCGGTGACGCAGCGCGATTATTACAGCCTAATGGCAGCCTTCAACAACCTGAGTGAGAACGGCGTGGCCGGTCGGCAGTCGTCAAAAACCCGCGTTTCCCCGCCATTCCTTGAAGTGCCCACCGCTGAACAAACCGCAAAACTCGGTGAACTCACGAAGAATCGGGACGACCTCAAATCATTCGCCGCCGCAGCGCAGAAAGATTGGGAAGCGAAAGTTGCATCGGATGAGAAGTTCGTGGACAAGGAGCTGCGGGAACTCGTCATCAAGAAGGACGCGAAAGCCAAGCAAGCCTACGAGGAGACGGTCGCGCCAAAGCTCCTCGCGGACATTAAGCGCACGGATGATGAGATCAAAAACTACAAGTCCGACGAAATTGCCAAAGTCATGATAATGGCCGAAGACAAGCCGCGTGACACGCACATCCTGGATCGTGGCGAGTACCTAAAGCCGAAAGACAAGGTCACGTTCGCTACACCAGAGTTCCTGCCGCCGATGGCGAAGGACGCGCCACGCAACCGGCTCGGGCTGGCAAAATGGCTCGTGGCGCCAGAACATCCGCTAACAGCACGGGTGGCAGTGAACCGGATGTGGCAGACGTTCTTTGGCGTCGGGTTCGTCAAGACGAGTGAGGACTTCGGCGCCCAAAGTGAAGTGCCGATGCACCAGGATTTGCTGGATTACTTGGCCGTCGAGTTCCGCGAATCTGGGTGGGACATGAAGGCCATGAACCGGCTAATTGTGACAAGTGCAACCTACAAACAATCCAGCCGCGTCACGCCGGAACTGTTGGCGAAGGATCCGGAAAACCGCTTCTATGCTCGCGCCCCCCGGATGCGGTTGCCGTCGATGTTCCTGCGCGACGCCGCCCTTTCAGCCAGCGGACTGCTCGACCCCCGCGTCGGCGGCAAGCCGGTTTACCCGTACCAACCCGAAGGCATCTGGGAACCGCTTGCCATCACGAAAGAACGCGATTTCACCTACCCGATGTCCAGCGGCGCCGACCTGTACCGCCGCAGCATCTACACCTTCTGGCGGCGCACCGTCGGCCCGGCGAACATGTTCGATGCGTCCTCCCGCCAAGCGTGCCGCGTGAAGCCGAGTGTCACCAACACGCCGCTGCACGCGCTGACCACGCTCAACGACCTCACCTGGACCGAAGCCGCCCGCGTCCTGGCCGAGAAGGCGATGAAGCACGCCCCGGACAGTGACACCCGGTTGTCATTTGTGTTTCGCCGCGTGCTGGTGCGGTCCCCGAATGAACACGAACAATGGGTGCTTCACAAAGTCCTGCAACAGCAACTCGAAGTCTACCGCCACGACCCCGAAGCCGCGAAGAAGGTCATCGCCATCGGCAAAGCCCCCCGCAACGAAACCCTCAACCCCGC
This sequence comes from Fimbriiglobus sp., assembly GCA_031368205.1. Taxonomy (GTDB): domain Bacteria; phylum Planctomycetota; class Planctomycetia; order Gemmatales; family Gemmataceae; genus Fimbriiglobus. The sequence goes on from JANLRE010000607.1 coordinate 2,986, forward strand.
CGAACACGCCGCGTGGTCGTCGCTGTGCCTAGCGCTGTTCAACCTCGACGAAACGCTGACCCGCGAATGACCGGCGGGCTATCGCCTCGACATGCGCAACCCAACTTTCAGACGCGGGACTGCCACACTGACGGGTCGCGCGAGGTGTGGTAGACCGCTAGCAATCGGATGTGATTCGATTTCACGCGGTAATAAATTGCATACGGGAATCGGGGAAGCGTCCCTTCACGAATGTCATCCACAGCAAAGCCGTATCGAGCCGGGTTCGCCGTGATCTCGTTGAGTACCAACTCGACTTCGTCCAGAAATTCAGTCCCAAGTCCTGCCCGCTGTTGTTCGTACCAACGGTACGCGGAATCCGTTTCGCCTCGTACTGCGGGGTGGAACTGGAGCGGAAGGCTCATTGACCGTTCTCCACGCTTGACCGGATTTGTTCCCAAGTCAGCGCCATGCCTGGATTGGCATCCAACTCAGCATCCCGACGGACCAACGTCGCCTTCTGTTCAGTCGTCAGGCGTCCGGTTGGTCGTTCATCACCCAAGCTCTCCCAAATCTC
>JANLRE010000614.1:0-1103 GCA_031368205.1 Fimbriiglobus sp.
CCCGCGCCCCGGACGCCAGCCGGTGGCCGCCGCCGTTGAACTTCTCCGCGATCTTGGACACATCGACCCGGCTTCGGGAACGAAAGCTGATCTTCGTGCCGCCGTCGTCTTGCTCGATGAAAATTAACGCAACCTCGACGCCTTCAATGCTGCGCGGGTAGTTAATCAGGTCTTCCGTGTCCCCCGGCACCGCGTCAATCGCGGCGTAATCCGTCAAGTAAACTTCGGTGTACGCGATTAAACCGCTTGCACGAAGCTGCATTCGTTGCAGTGCCGCGCCGACGAGTTTGAACCGCCCCAATGTCGCGCATTCAAACAGTTGCTCGTAAAGTGGTGGCGGGTTGGCACCGAGGCGCACGAGTTCTTCGGCCAATTGAAACGACGCCGCCGTCGTGTTCGGGTGGCGAAACCACCCGGTATCCAGTGCCAGTGCCATGAACAGGTTGTGCGCCGCGTTCGGGCTGATCGGCACGCCCAGTGCCCGGATGATCTCGTAGGCCATCCGCCCGGTGGCTTCGGCGGTGATGTCTACGAACCGCGTCGCCCCCAGATCGTCTTGGGTCCGGTGGTGGTCGATCACGACTTTCGGGACTGACAGGGACTGCATGAACGGGCCGAAATCGCCGAGTTGGTTCCACGTCCCGGTGTCCATCACGATAACGGCATCGACGTTGCGGAAGCCATCACCGGGCAGGCGAAATTCTTCAATCCCGCGTCGATCGGGGTCGAGAAACGCATAGCGCGGCGGCAAATTGCTGGCGATCACCACCCGCGCCGTTTTGCCCATCGCCCGCAGCGCATCCGCCAACGCCAGTTGCGACCCCAGGCCGTCGGCGTCCGGGCGAACGTGCGTCATCAATAAAAACGTCTGGTGTCGGTGAACGAACTCCACCAACGGCGACCAGTCCAGAGACATAACGAAAACCTTTCACGAAGAGGAGGTCTTAGTATACCCGGCGGGGCGGGGACTGGCCGGACCAGGAGCCGTCCGAGGTGGGGTGAGTGTCATACTTGTTGGTGGAAGTTTGTCTATTGATCTTCGTTTTCTACCCCAACGGGGTTGTTCCATTAGCCCAGGGTTGAGGGCCGAAGGTCCGATACCC
>JANLRE010000651.1:0-7370 GCA_031368205.1 Fimbriiglobus sp.
TGGGTAGCTGACAGCTTACAGCGAAGAAGCTGACAGCTAGAATGAGCAGAAGCCAACGACCCAGAACTTTCAGTTACAACCAAGGGACATCGTGAACTCACGATGTCGCTCTTGGTTTTGCTGTTAGCTTCTTGGCTGTAAGCTGTCAGCTTGCCTAGGCGATGATCTTGACGACCACACCCGACCCGACGGTCCGGCCGCCTTCGCGGATGGCGAACCGGAGGCCATCGTCCATTGCGACTGGCATCCCGTCCATCAGTTCCACTTCGACTTGCACGTTGTCGCCGGGCATACACATTTCAACGCCAGCCGGGAGTTTGATGCTACCCGTTACGTCCGTGGTGCGGAAGTAGAACTGTGGTTTGTAACCACTGAAGAACGGCGTGTGGCGACCACCTTCGTCCTTGCTCAACACGTAAATGTTGGCTTCAAACTTGGTGTGCGGGGTGATGCTACCCGGCTTCGCAATCACCTGACCGCGTTCGATGCCGTCCCGGTCAATACCCCGCAGCAACACGCCGACGTTGTCGCCGGCGATCGCTTTGTCCAGGGTCTTCTGGAACATTTCGATCCCGGTGATCGTGGTCTTGATGTTGTCTTTGCGAAGACCGATGATTTCCACGTCGTCGCCGACTTTGGCCGTGCCGCGTTCGACGCGACCCGTTGCCACCGTACCGCGACCCTTGATCGAGAAGACGTCTTCGACGCTCATCAGGAGCGGCTTTTCTTCTTCCCGAATCGGCTGCGGAATGTACGTGTCGAGGGCAATCATCAACTCGTCGATCGACTTCGAGCCGGGGCCGTCGGTCGTCGCGTTTTCGAGGGCGTCTTTCGATTGACCACGAATGATCGGGATCTCATCGCCGGGGAACTCGTACTTGTTGAGCAGTTCCCGAATTTCCATTTCGACGAGGTCGAGCAGTTCGGGGTCGTCAACCGTGTCCACCTTGTTCATGAACACCACGAGACGCGGCACACCGACTTGGCGGGCCAACAGCACGTGTTCTTTCGTCTGCGGCATCGGGCCGTCGTTGGCGGCCACGACCAGGATCGCGGCGTCCATTTGGGCGGCGCCGGTAATCATGTTCTTGATGTAGTCGGCGTGGCCGGGGCAGTCGATGTGGGCGTAGTGCCGGTTCGGGGTTTCGTACTCGACGTGCGAAACCGCGATCGTCACGGTCTTGTTCGCGTCCCGAACGGTGCCGCCCTTCGCAATGTCTTGGTAGTTCTTAAACGCGGTCTTGTTCTTGAACCCTTGCCGCGCGACGATTGCCGCCGTCAGCGTGGTTTTACCGTGGTCAATGTGGCCAATGGTGCCAACGTTGACGTGTGGTTTGTTCCGTTCAAATACGCCCTTCGCCATCGTAAATCTCCGCTGGTGCGACCCAGACATTGCGACCGGATGCCGGTCGATCGCCAACTCGGCGACGACGTGGACCCGCTTTCGGTTCAAAGGACAGACAATCGCCCAATCCCGTAGCCCTTCGTGATATGACTATTGTAGGGCTTCGGCTAAGCCGAACCCAAAAGTCACTCACGACGGACGAAAGGCGGGTCAACCCCGCCGTTCAAAAGCTGTTGATGGGAATCGAACCCATGACCTCTTCCTTACCAAGGAAGTGCTCTACCAGCTGAGCTACAACAGCGATTTTTCAAGCCTGCATGACCGCGTCAGGCAGGCGATTTATACGAGAGTCAGTCCCATTCGACCAGAGCGGGAGACGGGATTTGAACCCGCAACAGCTTGCTTGGAAGGCAAGTACTCTACCGTTGAGTTACTCCCGCAAAGTAGTGGGAAGTGGATAGTGGTTAGTGGTTAGAAAAACCGCAGCAGTCTTCTTCTAACCCTATCCACTTCCCACTATACACTGACCACTATCCACTGACCACTATCCACTACTGATGGGTAGAGAGGGATTCGAACCCCCGATCTCGTGAGAGGCCAGATTTACAGTCTGGTGCAATAGACCACTCTGCCATCTACCCGGTATTCAACATCCGTCAACGGAAAGCTCACAGTGGGACTCGAACCCACGACCTACGGTTTACAAAACCGTTGCTCTACCAACTGAGCTACGCGAGCAGTACGACGCCTCGCAGTGAATGCTTAACATTATGGCCGGGTACGGCCGCCTTCAAGCCGAATTTACCGACTGATCCAGAATCCGGTTAAGGAAATCGTCTGGTAGGTCGTGGTCGAGTCTTCGAGGCCCGACATTTGACGACCACCGACCAAACGACTGAACCAATTCCCTTCATATCCTAATGTCGGGCCTCGCAAAGCTTCGACCACGACCTACAAATCCAGCAAATATACGGACATCCCGAATCGCCATTAGGTTCGGGTGAATCACGGCATCAGCCCCAGTTTGCGGAGTTGCGCCTGGGTGTCGGTGTTCCACACATAAACCGCTGGCACCGCGGGGTCACTGGCTTCGTAGCCGGGTGAACGGGGCAGCCCGGCGATGCGGTACGTTTTGCCGTCCCCGATAACGGGTAGCAAATATCGCCCCGCGTTCACGCTTCCCTTCGCACCCGGCGGCATTGCGGAGGGCAAGTTTAGCACTTCAATACTTGTGCCACTCGGAATCGACTCGCCGCGAATCGTCTCGGATACCGTTGCCATCGAATTCGGCAGCCCGTCACTACCCACCGTGACTTCCGCGACGACGAGATGCGTCGCGGCGGTGAGTTGGGCACGGGAGACGACCACGGTTTTGCCCTTCTGGGCGACGGCGAACGCCAGCCACCCGAGCCAGCCCAAGAATGCAAGTAATGCGACGATGAACCGGAGACGTGCAAAAATCATCGGTGCCCTTTCCGTGGCTCGCCTATTGTGAGTTCAAACTCATCCGTCAGGACTTGGTCGAGATCGAACAGTTCGTGAAAATCCTCCGGCTCATCGCGGTCCGATTTGCTCAGCCGCTCGGCTTTGATGAGGTTGAACACGATCGCGCCGAAGTCGTCTGTTTTGCGGATGCCCCACTGCTTGAAGACGATCGGCGCCATCATGCCAAATTCGAGTACCGCCAGTTCGCAGCCGCCACGGACCAGTTCAGCGCCCGATATGTGATAGTCCGCTTCGGGGTCGTCCTCTTCCTGCGGGGCACGGCCAAGTTGTTCCTGGGTGAACCCGACGCAGTCGCAGACAAAATCGTATGCCTCATAGGCATACCGGGAATCTTCACGGATCAATTCGAGAAGCTTAGGGTCCACGGGCACTCCTGATTAGTCGTGAGGGTGACGGCGATCAGGTGATCGGGTTGTGCGGCGAGAGTTTTTCACACACCCCCAACACGGAACCGCCTTCGCTCACAACCGGGACAACACTTCATCCACGGTCACCGGCAAGCGGCGCCCGTCTTCAAACTCGATTAACAGTCGGCGGGCGAGAACTTCCTGGGCCAGAACTCGACCTTGCCCCTTACTGGTCACGACCCGCGACCCGACGGGCGGAAGGATCGCTTGGAATTCTTCGTAAACGTCTTGCTCGAACCGCAAGCAACACTTGAGCCGCCCGCACCGCCCCGAGATTTTCGTGGGGTCGAGCGTCGATTTTTGCAGCTTCGCCATCCGCATACTCACGGGCGGCATCACCACCATGTGGGTGTTACAACAGACCGGCTTGCCGCAATCGCCGTAGTCCGCGAGCAACTTGGCTTCATCGCGCACGCCGATTTGCCGCAGTTCAATTCGCGCATGGAATTCGCGGGCCATGCTTTTGACCAGTTCCCGAAAATCGACACGGCTCTCCGAGAGAAAGTAGAACACGACCCGTTCGCCGCCGAACAAATGTTCCACGTCCACGATCTGCATGGCCAGCTTGTGCTGAACGATCAGTTCTCGGCCCGTCGTGTACTCGCGTTTCTGGATGTCCACGATGTCAGCAATCCGCTTGCGGTCTTCGGCATTCGCACACCGGACCAGTTGCCCACTGGTCGGCTCCGGGATTGCGGCCACGGCTTGCGGGGTCGCGGGGCAAAGCAATTCGCCGGCTTCTAATCCGCGATCACTGCGGATAATCACCGTTTCCTGCCGACGAAACACGAAGTCGAGGTCCGCCGTGAACACCCCGATGAACCGCATCACGCCGTGGCGAACGAGGTATTTGGCACCTGTTTTCGGCGTTGTGGACCCAATATCCGGCTGTGCGATCATGGTGCGTTTTACAAATCGGGGTCAGGTCTGAGTGCGGGGAAGAGGCCAGCACTCGTCGCTATCTTGTGCAGAACGGCCTACAGATGCAACTCAACCACGTCTTTATCCTGCAAGATATGGTCGCGGCCAACCGTTTGTCCGTCGAACGCGCCACTGCCCCAGACCCGTGCGGACTTCAACCCGTCCTCGAAGTCGTTGTGAACACGTGGCGCAAATTCTTGAATCGAAGCGCCGATCGGGCAGGTGAACGGGCTGTCCATTTGCGGCGGTTTGCCGGGCAGTTTCGTGTAAATCCGCATCACGCCGAGCCGGTCGTAGATGGCTTGGCGTAACTCGACCAAGCCGGTGCCACTCTCGGCGGAGACGAGCAAGAACGGGTAACGGTCCGCGAAAGTCTCTTTCGCAATTTCAAGGCGAATATCGGCAGCCTCGTCGTCGCACTTGTTGGCAACCAAGAGCGTCGGCATGGAATACGTTGTCGGGTCGTCATCGACAGGATTCACTTGATTCACGAGTTCACGCTTGGCCAACTTCAACCGATCCAGCACCATTTGCGTACTGGCGGCCCCGTCATCGTCGGCGAGATCGAGAAACAAAACCGCCGCGTCCGCAGCTCGGGTGATGTCGGTGATGAAGTGTTCGTAGTGGTCCGAAGTAATCGGCGGCAGATCGACGAGTTGGACACGCACGTCTTCGTAATCCATCATCCCCGGTGCCGGTTCGCGGGTGGTAAACGGGTAGGGTGCGACCGCCGGGGTTGCCTTCGTGAGCTTGGACAGCAGCAACGATTTCCCCGCGTTCGGCGGGCCGAGGAACACGACTTGCCCAGCACCTTGCTTCGGGATTTTGTAAACGCCGTGGGCCACTTTCTTCGGCCCAGACTTCTCCTGCTCGATCGTGTCGGAGAGTTCACTAATTTTGGTCTTGAGTTCCGCCTGCACTTTCTCGCTGGCTTTGTGCTTCGGCAGAATCACCCACATTTCGCGCAGTGCGACGAGCTTTTCTTCAGGCGTGCGAGCCTTCTTGTAACGCGCTTCCGCATCGTGGTATTGCGGCGGGAGGTTCACGGCCATGACGACGACTCAGTGCGTGGGGTGTTCAACGGGTGGCGTATTGTGCGAGTTCTCAGCCGCGTGTCTACCGCAACTGCTAAACGATCACGATACAGCGCCGAAGCGTTCTCGCAACATTTGCCAGGAATCATTGGTCGCGGTGAAATGGTTCACGGAGAGGTCGAGTTCTCGAAGGTCGGTCAAAGACGACGTGTTCGCCAACAGCACGATCGCGTCATCATCAAGGCCATTCCGCGACAGGGTGAGCGATTCCAACTGCTGCAAATACGGTGATGCCAAAAGTTCTCGTAGCCCACCAAGGCCGATTTGGTTGCCGTCAAGATTGAGTTTGCGAAGCTTCAACAAATGCGGTGATTGTGATAATTCGGCCATGAACGGTTGCACCGCCACGAGTCGCACTTCCCGTATCGGACCCAGGCGAAATAGCTCATCACCCCGGCTAATAAACGCCCGCCCGCTGACGGAGACACCGATCAGAAGGCCATTTCCGTAGACGTGATCTTGGACATCCAATCCGCTCAGAAGAATCTTGTCCGGAAACAATAATTCCGACGGATGCGGCGCGCACGACGACGGGTTCCACGCCATGCGACGAAACGCATCAGGACTAATCGGGAACTTCAACCGGCGAGGAAATCGCTTTGCATCCGAGCGACCGAACATAGACTGAACCTGCATCCGCAAGGACTCGATTGGGACACGTGCCCACGATACGCCTGATTCCCGTGCTTCGTCAATTGACGCTGCTGTGCTGGGTTCGGTTTCCCGGCGAACCGGCTGCCACCAGCACCAGGCAGGTTCATACCCAGGCGACTGACGTCGCCGGTTCGCCGGGAATGCCAAAATCCAAAGGACCACACTGCCATGCCCGAACTCTTCGACCGAATCCAAGAAGCCGCTGCCGCGATCCGTAAGACTTGGCACGGCGTTCCCAAGGTCGGGATTATCCTCGGGACGGGGCTTGGAAAACTTGCGGACGACATCACGGCGGAGGCGACGTTCCCCTACGAAAGCATTCCGCACTTCCTGCACTCGACGGCGCCATCGCACAAGGGGCAACTCGTCTGCGGGCAATTGGGCGGGAAGACGGTGATGGCGATGGAGGGGCGGTTCCATTGCTACGAAGGCTATTCGCTGCAAGACATTACCTTCCCGGTTCGCGTGATGAAGGCACTCGGTTGTGAAATTTTGATTGCCAGCAACGCTTGTGGAGGCATGAACCCGCAATACAACGCGGGCGATATTATGCTGATCGAAGACCACATCAATTTGCTCGGTGACAACCCGTTGATCGGCCCGAACGACACCCGGCTCGGCGAACGCTTCCCGGACATGTGCTTTGCCTACGACCGCGAGTTGTTGAAGCTAGCGAAGACCGTGGCACTCAACCAAAAGATCCCGGTTCAACAAGGTGTGTACGTTGCGGTGAGTGGGCCGAACCTGGAAACTCGTGCGGAGTATCGGTTCCTTCGCACGATCGGTGCCGATGTTGTGGGTATGTCCACGGTCCCGGAAGTGATCGTCGCCGTGCATTCCGGGATGCGAAGCTTAGGGCTATCCGTCATCACCGACATGTGTTTGGCCGATTCGCTGCAACCCGTCAGCCTTGCGGAAATCATTCACACCGCCAACACGACCGAACCGAAACTCCGGGCACTTGTCCGTGGGATCATCAGCGAATTGAAATGACCAAGGCGATCACGGTTAACGAAACAGTGGTTGCGACTTTGCATCGGAGGAGTGAACATGGCCAACTTCAGTTTCGTTCAGTTCCCATCAGCGATGATTGTCGTCGGGCTGATGGCCATTACTTCTATGGCTCAGGAAAAATCGCCCACACCAAAGCCAGATACCCTTGGCCCCGGTGACCACACACGAACTATCACGATTGGCGATTTGAAACGCAACTATCGCGTCCACATCCCGCCCCAGTACGACTCGAAGAAACCAACGCCGGTGGTCTTAGGAGCACTGCAAAAATAACGTCCGTGCCAATCGCCGTTATGAATTGTGGGTTAACGAGAAAACAGTTCACTAAAAGCATCCTGTGTGTTGGCGGATTTCAGTTCATTCAGATGGGCCGTCTTGGTTGTGTGCCCTGATGGGGCACCGGCATGTCGCCACGGGTGAAGCGAAGCG
>JANLRE010000668.1:0-11159 GCA_031368205.1 Fimbriiglobus sp.
GCGAAGGCGGACCCAACTACACTGCGGTTTGGAAAACCGAGCCACGAGACGGTCTCATCCTTCGTGTTTGGTCGTTGCCACATCCCAGAACGAAGTGGGAAACGAGTGGCTACTTGTAAGATACCAGCCACGGGTGGAGCGAAGCGCAACCCGTGGACAGTGACATCCCATTGACACTCGCCCTAAAGGGGCGAAGGAACCTCCGCTGCCCCTTCAGGGCAGTTGTGTTGTGGGGAGCTTGTTCCACCGGTTGCGCGAAGCGCTCCACCCGTGGCTACATTCCATGACCCCTACCGGGGTCACCAAATCAGAAACAATCTTCCACCAACACACAGTGTGCTCATCCCGATGGTGTCCCTGCAACGGCTAAATCCGGACCACCTTAATGGGCTTGCCGGGTAGTAACTTCTTAAACAGTGATTCCATCCGTGTTGCAACCGCCGGTGCATCGGTGCCACGACAGCGGAAGCGGTTCCCATTGAACGTGGTTACACTCTTGTACACCTGGACGAAATCCGCCGGGGCGGGCTTGTCCGACGGCTTGCAGAGGCTGGTCCAGACCTTGCTAATTTCGTCCGCAGCTACGCCTTCGATGACCAGATCGAACCGACCTTGCTGCGGCTTGGGCGAGGTCGCCGAGCGAGGTTCGGCGACCTCGAGTGTGATCGACTCCGTCGCGTACCCCAGGTCGAACCCGGTCTCGCCATGTTCGGTTTGGTCCAAGCCTTCCATTTCGTCTTGCTTGTTGGTCCTGAAATTCCCAAGCGTCATCAGTTGCGTGAGGGTCGCCAATACCAAGCTGACAACGAACGCAAACACCACCGCGAACCCGGCTGCTTTCAACTGGATGATGAACTGTGTGAACGGCCCTTTGTGCTCGGTCGTTTGCTTTTCGATTGTTTCGCGGAGAGTTTTGAGTTCGTCCTTCAGCTTGGTGGCTTTTTCTTCCGCTTCCTTGCCCCCGCCCCCCTTCTCGGCGGCGGGGATCAACGTGGATTCGAGTTCGACGAGGTGGGCTTTCTGGTACCGCATGGCGAAGTAGCCGTCGGCGCCAGCGGAGTTCACGGCGGTCGAACACAACAACCCTGTCAGCACGGCCCCGACGAATCCGCCCACGCCGTGAACGCCGAAGGCATCCAAAGAGTCGTCATACCCCAGCATGTTTTTGATTGCCACCGCGAGGTAGCACACGACAGCCGCAATTAGCCCGATCGCCACGCCGCCCCAGATGTAAACGAATCCGGACGCCGGTGTCACCGCCACCAACCCGGCGACGATGCCCGAGGCCAAACCCAGTGCAGTCGGTTTGCCTTTCAATAACCACTCGATGAAGATCCACCCCAATCCGGCGGCTGCGGCTGCGGCTTGGGTGGCGGCAAACGCCGATCCCGCGAGCGGGCTTGCATTGGTTGCACTGCCACCGTTGAAGCCGAACCAGCCGAACCACAACATCCCCGCACCTAGAAGCGTTAGCACCATGCTGTTCGGGTGAATCACGGTCTTGGGGTAGCCGTCGCGACGACGTAACACGAGACAACAAGCCAACCCCGCCATCCCAGCCGCAACGTGAACCACCGTTCCGCCCGCGAAGTCCAAGGCACCGTTGGCGCCGAGGAAACCGATTGCCGTCGCGCCGAGACCTTTCTTTGCATCCATTGGGACTTCGTTGAAGAAGTCGAACGCCCAGACCATGTGAGCGAGCGGACAGTAAACGAACGTGATCCACAGAATCACAAAAATACAGAACGGCCAGAAGCGGATGCGTTCGGCGATGGCACCGCTAATCAGCGCCGGGGTGATGATTGCAAACATGCCTTGAAACATGGCGTGGACGTAAACAGGAATTTCGTAACCGGGAAGCTTCTGATCGGTGGCAATGTTTTGCAGGAAGACCAAATCCCAACTCCAACCCAGCACGCCGCCACCTTGCATCCCCATCATTTCCGGGACGCTGAACGCCGAGGGGCCGAACGCCAAAGCGTAGCCGATTCCAATCCAGTAAAGCCCAACGACCGCAAGGCACGCCATGCTTTGCATCATCGTGGCCAGCACGTTGCGGCGACGGACCATCCCGCCGTAGAACAGCGCCAAGCCCGGTAGCATGAACATGACTAGCGCCGTGGACATCAGCATCCACGCCGTGTCGCCCTTGGATTTGCCGTCACCCGCAGCCGTGTTGGCCGTATCAGCCGTCTTCTTGATTTCATCGACGGCTTTCAATTTCTCGTCCATGCCCTTGATCGATTCGAGTTGGACTTTGGCATCGACAATTGATTGCTGTACGGTTGCGATTGTCTTGTCCGTGGCGTCGGCTTTCGTGCCACTGAGGGTCGAAGCGGCTTTCAAATCCTCCAGCGATTTCGCGGCGGCTTTCAGAGAATCGGCTACGGAACTGTTCAACTCCGTGACGGATTTTTTCGCACCGTCGATGTCCTTTTGAAGTCCTTCGACGGTCTTCTTCAGGTCGCTAATCGTCTTGTCTTTGGCGTCGTCGGTTTGGGATGTTTTGGCTTTCGTCTCAGTCTTGACCGCTTTGTCGTCTTGTTTATCAGGGGTCTGAGATTGGACCGACCCGCACATCAGGAGTGCGGCAGTCATGAGTAGCGGAAGTGCCAGCCAACGTCGGAAGAGTCGCATACATCTCCTCGTGTCATTCAGATCCGGGACGGAAGTCGGGTTTGCGAAATGCGAAACCGTGCCAAAAAACCAAGGTGGTTTCGTGGCCGACTCAGACACACCACAACTCACATAGTTGTGGGCAAGTGCCGCTAGTAAAAGACGATGACGATGTCACGAGCCTTACCGGATCAACGTTTCGTCAGTTGTGACAAAGGCTGTTCGTAAGCGCAATTCCAGTTAGGCAAGGGACAAGGGAGAGGTGATGTGGGTATAGTTGCACGGAATCTTCACGCCAAGTACATTTTCCATAACATCGGGGAATTTTCGACTCACGCACTGCCTTTTCCTTGAAAAGAGCATCAGCGATCCGCAAAGAATACTGTTGTGGAGTGACGAGTTGACGTTGACGAATTGAATGGAACTGTTCCTACCCGCACTGGCTCTAAAAATGCTACAATGGAGTAGTTGAAGCTTGCCTGCCGGACCGAACTGCTTCGGTTGTCGCTGATTCCTTCCGTTGATGGTTCCCCCGATGGATATGCGACCACGTTGGATGTCACTGTTTGCGACGCTGATGGTTATTGTGTACATGACAGTGTTGTGTCCGCCCGCAACGGGTGCGGACAAACTGACTGGCGAGCAGGTTTATCAGAAGCAATGCGTGCGATGCCACGGCATGGATGGTGTTGGGACGAAAGAGTATGCGGAGCCGCTGGTCGGGGATCGGTCCGTTGCCCAACTCTCGAAGTACATTGCGAAGACGATGCCCGAGGATAAACCCGGAACATGTGTGGGCGAAGATGCCGACACGGTTGCCGCCTACATCCACGAAGCGTTCTACTCGCAAGCGGCCAGGGAGCGCAGCACGCCGCCCCGCATCGACCTCGCCCGCCTCACGGTTCGACAATACCGCAACACCGTCGCGGACCTGGTCGGGAGTTTCCGAACCCAAACGAAATGGGACGAGGCGCGCGGGTTGCGCGGCGAATACTTCAACACACGCAACTTCCGGAACGATAAACGTATTCTCGACCGCACGGATGACGAGGTGCGATTCGACTTCGGCACCGATAGCCCCGAGAAGGGTAAAATCGAACCGCACGAATTCGCCATTCGCTGGTCCGGTTCGGTGTTGGCGCCGGAATCGGGTGTCTACGATTTTGTCGTGCGGTCCGATCATTCGGTTCGCTTGTGGGTGAACGACAACGCCAAGCCGCTCGTGGACGCCTACGTTAAATCTGGCCTGGATACGGAATTTCGGGCGTCGATCTTGTTGCTCGCGGGCCGTGCCTACCCGATCAAGTTGGAGTTTTCCAAAGCCCTGCAAGGCGTTGCGGACAAGAAAGCGAAAGAAAAACCGCCGGCACCGGCGATGATCTCGTTGGAGTGGAAACCGCCCCATCAAGCAACCGAGGTGATTCCCACCCGGAACCTTTCACCGACCAACGCGGCGGAGTCGTTCGTCGTCACCACGGCCTTTCCGCCCGATGACCGCAGCCTGGGTTGGGAGCGTGGCACGACCATCTCGAAAGCCTGGGAGCAATCCACGACCGATGCGGCGTTCGAGTCGGCGGCCTACATCGCCACGAAGCTCGGTGAACTGGCTGGGACCACGGACCAACTGCCGAAACTGAAAGAGTTCGCCCGCAAGTTCGCCGAACGGGCGTTCCGCCGACCGCTGAAACCGGACGAAACCCGCTTCTTCGTCGATCGACAATTCGAGACGGCCAAAGACCCTGCCTTAGCAGTGAAACGGGTCGTGCTATTGGTGTTGAAATCACCCCGGTTCCTGTTCCGCGAACTCGGCGACGGTCCCGATCCGCATGAAGCCGCATCACGGTTGTCCTATGCGTTGTGGGATTCGTTACCCGACCAAGAATTGTTAACCGCCGCTGCCAACGGCAAACTGAAGACCCGTGAGCAGATCACCCTACACGCCGAACGGATGTTGAATGACCTGCGGGCTAAAGCGAAGCTCCGGGAGTTCACGCACAAGTGGCTCGGGATTGACCAAGTCACGGAAATCTCCAAGAACACGGAGCGTTATCCGGGGTTCACCCCGGAGGTCGTGACTGACCTGCGAACATCGCTTGACCTGTTTGTTCAGCAAATCGTCTGGCGTCCGACATCCGATTTCCGGCAACTGTTGTTGGCGAACGAGACGTATCTGAACGGCCGATTGGCATCGTTCTATGGGGAAGACCTTGCTTTCGATGCCCCGTTTCAGACGTGGGATTTGGACGCTGCAAACCGCGCCGGCGTGCTGACCCACCCGTTCATGATGGCCGCCTTTTCGTACACGACCGAAACTTCGCCGATTCACCGCGGGGTGTTCCTCGCCCGTCGGGTACTGGGGTTGGTGTTACGACCGCCACAAGAAGCCTTCGTCCCGTTCCCCGCCGACCTGCACCCGACCCTGACCACCCGCGAACGGGTCGCCGTGCAAACAAAACCGACGAACTGCCAGACGTGCCATAGCATCATCAATCCACTCGGGTTTACACTGGAGCACTTCGATGCGGTTGGTCGATACCGTGAGAACGAAAACAGCAAGCCGGTCGATGCGTTGGGTGGTTACCTCACGCGAACTGGTGACCCGGTGAACTTCGGCAGCGTGAAAGAGCTAGCGACGTTTCTTGCCAATAGCAACGAAGTCCACGCCGCCTTCACGGAGCAACTGTTTCACCACTTCGTCCAACAGCCGGTACGAGCTTACGGGCCGATGCAACGTGCGGAGTTACTGGAGACGTTTACGAAGAGTCAATTTAACATCCGCAAGCTGGTCGTCGAAACCTGTGTCGTCGCCGCCATGAAGAAACGAGACCCAAACCCGCCGAAGTGATCGCCACCGCACAAAGTTTACGCTAGACTAAAACTTAACTTCAGAGGACGTTGACGATGCCGATTTCTGCCACCCGCCGCGAGTTCATCCGCACATTGGGCCTGAGTGCCGCGTCAGTGCCGTTCGTGTTGAACTTGCCGAGCCTGGGCTTTGCTAACCAAAACAGTCGCAAGCAACGGCTCGTCGTGATGTTCAGCCCGAACGGCATCACCCCCTCGACGTTTTGGCCGACTGAAGAAGGCGACACGTTCACGCTGAAAGAAAGCTTGAAGCCGCTCGAAAAATACCAGGACCGCACATTACTTCTACGCGGTATCAGTGACCGCATTCGCGGCGACGGCGATGGCCACATGCGCGGCATCGGCTGCTTGTTGACCGGCATTGAACTGTTCCCCGGCAACATTCAAGGCGGCTCGGACACCCCCGCCGGTTGGGCGAAGGGCTTGTCCATCGACCAGGAAATCAAAGGCTTCCTGCAAAAAGACGCGACCACCCGGACCCGCTTCGGCTCGCTCGAATTCGGCGTCATGGTCCCCGACCGGGCCGACACCTGGACGCGGATGGTCTACGCCGGACCGAACAAACCAATCGCACCGATCGACGACCCGTACCAGATGTTCGCCAAACTTTACGGCGGCACGAAAGACCGCGAAGTTTACAAGAGCGTGTTGGACGACCTGAACGAAGACCTCAAGAAAGTCGGCGCCACGGTCAGCACCGAAGACAAGCGGTTGCTCGACGAACACACGAACTTCGTGCGCGAAATGGAAGTCGAACTCCGGGCCGCGAAAAACGACTCCGTCGGCCACGCCGTCCCGGAACTGGAACCCGGAGTGAAGCGCGAGAACGACCAAATTCCCCGCATCAGCAAGACGCAAATCGACCTCATGGTCAACAGCTTCGCCGCCGACTTCTCGCGGATTGCCACGTTGCAATACACCAACTCCGTCGGCCAAGCCAAGATGCGCTGGCTCGGCATTGATGAAGGCCACCACGAGTTGTCGCACGAACCGGACAAGAACGAAAAGGCCCAGGAAAAGCTGACGAAAATCAACAAGTGGTTCTGCGAACAACTCGCCTACCTCACTAAGCGTCTCGCCGAAACGCCCGAACCGGGCGGCGGTGGCAGCCTGCTGGACAACACGCTGATCGTGTGGACGAACGAACTCGGCCAAGGCAACTCGCACACGATGGACAACATCCCGTTCGTCCTCGTCGGCAACGGCCTCGATTTCAAAATGGGCCGCAGCCTCAATTACAAGAAGCTGTCGCACAACCGTCTGCTGATGTCGCTAGCCCACGGCTTCGGCCACCGCATCACCAGCTTCGGCAACCCCAACCATTGTGCCGCTGGCGTGCTACCGAACATGACCTGATGAGGAATAAACCACTCCGCTTTGCTGACGTGCCGCCTAACTGACGTGCCGCCGGGCTTGCCCCGGCGGATACACCAGGAGCACCCATGTCCGCCGAACGCCCTTTCGCCCTGCATTTAACTTGGACTACTTATGGCACATGGCTTCCGGGCGACGAACGCGGGTATGTGAGCCACACACTCCACGCTCCAGGTAACTGGAGTCCCCGCGCGAACACGCCCGGTACGGACTATACGAAGGATCACGAGCGCACCCATCGACTAGCAAGTCAGGCCCAGAAAGGCAAAACCGTCTGGTTGACTCCGTGGCAAGCCCAGGTGGTGGCGGAAAGTGTGATCGCGGCGGTCGTCCCACGACATTGGCGGATCGTTCGCGGAGCGATCATGACGAATCACGTTCATTTCCTCGTCGTGGACTGCCCGACCGATGCGACTGCGGTTCGTCGAATTCTTAAGGGGAATAGTCAAGCGGCGTTATCGACCGATCACGGCACGCCTTGCCGTTGGTGGACCGCCGGAGGTAGCGACCGCTACAAAAACGACGATCTCGCGGTCGAAAACGCCATCCGTTACATCGAGAATCAAGAACGGATCCTTGTCGCGATCCGGGAGAATCTGATCCACCGGGGCAAGCCGGTGGCACATGAACCGTCTGATGTGCCACCGGGCTTGCCCCGGTGGATCAGATTCTAATGAAATTGCTACTCATTTCCTGACAACCAATTCGTCTGATTCGTGGTGACGTGCCTGGGTTATTTCATTTCATTGAAGCGCCACGTCGGCACGTTGGGCGGAAGGTCGCCTGTCAAGTACGCTTCCTCGCCGACCAGGTCGCGCAATTTCTTCAACGCTTGGCGGCGGACCGTGACGTAGTAAAAATCGCACCGGGCATCTCGGACGCTGTCCCAAACTTGGTACAGGCGATCGGTCTCCCACAGCACGTTGCGGAACGAATCCGCACGATCCGTTTCGAGTTGTTGCCGCTGGTCGATCGTCTTGCGGAAGGAGCGGTTAAACTTCACGAGTTCGTTCACGACGTTGCGTTCCGGGAAGCGAAAGCTGTCCGCTAGCATCGGGGCGTCTTCAAGTTCCCGGTAGCGACGGCGTAGCATGTTCAAATCGGTGCAGAAATCTTCAGGCCGTGTGAGGACGTACCGGGTCTCGCGGATGTCCAGGATCTCCCACTGCACCGCGACAGTGTGAATTGCATCTCGAAGCGCAGGCCATCTATCACCAGGTGGACAAGATTCCGGGATACCGGGCGGGATGGTGAGAAGCATCGCAGCCAGGATGAGGTCGCCTCCGGACATGGGCGTACTCCTTGATCTGGCGTCCGGGAGTGACCCCGTGGCGCGTATTCTTACGGACCGTGACGGCGGGACGGGCGCGCAGCGGTTCGTGTGCGGGACAAGAAAAAAAGCACAGGACGGATCGGAGAGAAGGCCGGTGGACGAGGAAGAGGAGCCGTCAAACGTGGCGGCTGATGCCAACCGTCTCGGCGATCCGAGAAACTTGACCTGCGGAACGGCAGCGGGAGAGCAACCCCACGCATCGTTCGTCACAGGCCAGCGAGAGAGGGCGGTTCATACCGTACTCCGTGAAAGAGTACAAGACATTTTACGTGCCTGCGCGAAGAAATATGAAGATTCCGCGAAATCGTACCGTCGCACAATCAGACATGGCGCTGCAACGTGTGCGTTGGCAACATGTTACAACGCCGATGCGATCAAAGAAATCCGTGGCGACTTCGGCAAGTGGACAATTGTTATTTCTACTGGCGACCGGAGTGTCGCCCGAATTTCGTGCACTGTGCCTTGTTATTCAGCAGGTGATTTTCAGACATAGAGCTTGGATTTTGATCACAGTTCATTTTTCTGACCGGGCGAACTTCAGGAATCGAGCCGCAAAATTATTGACACGGTCGTGTTGAACTGGAAATGATGTGTGATACGGTTTTTCACAATCGAACGATTGAACTGTTTGGGCGGGTTATCCTTCACCCATCCGGTTCGTCGCATTCCCATCAGGAGTATTCCGCATGACTATTGCAATCGAATCTGGGGCCACTCCCATCACAATCAAGACGAAACCAACAGTGAAGACCGCGACGATTGAGGTTGTTACAACGACTTCTGGCAGTAGCACTCTAGCGAAATTTGTGGGTACAAAAGTGGAGGCAACCGGAACCGTGCGACTGACAGGGGCAGCCGGTGATAACCCAGACAAATGGACTCTGGGATTTATTCAAGTGGAATGGATCGAAACGAACTGGGCCTATTACATCGGGGAGAAGAAAAACGATGGTTCGCTACTGTTGCAAATGGGTAAGCCACCCGCACGACCCGCACAAGGTTGCCGGGATACGGACGAACCAAAAACCAACATCTTCTACGAAAACACACTTCCCGGTATCAATGGCGTTGCGGCGGCTGGTGCAACACTACCGTTGGTCCTGAATGCCACGTTTTTTGACAACCCCTCAAACGCGATCAGTGTGGTCGAAACAAACTCACTGACCGGCAAACCGAATTATCTCAGCGAAGCGCAGTTGGAGTTCCACTTCTGCACGGCATTAGCAGTCCGTGACGGAACAGGGAAATTTCATCAACTGGCAAGCTTTTACTGGAACATGCACTGGCAAGCGACTTTCAAACTCAACAACATCGCAGCACCACTGGTCCCCGCTTCGTGGTCGATTTTTCCCAACAAAAGTGGCACGAGTAGTACCACCAGTCATGTCATTCTGGGAAAAGTCACCGACCCGAAGTTCCAAAACTTGGTCACTGCGGTATCGGTGCCAGTTTGCAACACAGTTGCGGGTGATGCTGCGACAAGCGTGGCGACGCCGAGTACAGCCACCGCCAAAACGGGACGACAGGAAAAGGCGACAATCGAGCTGTTCAATGTTGGTCGATAAAATGCACCCTTGTTTCAAACTACGTCCCACTTTGCTGGTCGATATTCTGTTGCGAGCCACCAGCCGCGGACGTCGGGTGGTTCGGTTTGTGGGTTGATGATGAGCCAGATGATGCTAGGGCCGTAGGTGTTGCTGGCAAGGTCTTTTACACTGGGAACCGGGGCTGACGTAGGGTGAGAATGGTAAATTGCTAAGACATCGGTGTGAGATGTCCGCATCGTTTTGTAGGCGGCAAACAGACTCGTCGCTTCCGTCTCGAAGGCAGTCGGACTGGCCAGCGCATTCATCAGTGGCAGAAATTGTGACGCCATGCCGACATCGTCCACGATCGTGCCGGCAAGGAACCCGACGACTTCGTTTGGTAGGTCGACGCGGGCGTGCTCCAACATCGCCGTGAAGATGTGGGTTGGAATCAACAGGTGGAACGGTTCATTGGGGTTCATGCGAATAGACTATTCGCCATGCTTCACATTGCACTTTGGGAACCGGAAATCCCACCAAACACCGGCAACATCGCTCGCCTCTGTGCTGCCACGGGGACGCGATTGCACCTCATCGGGAAACTCGGCTTTCAGATCAACGACAAAACCTTGCGTCGTGCGGGTCTCGACTATTGGC
The DNA here is from genome assembly GCA_031368205.1 of Fimbriiglobus sp. Taxonomy (GTDB): domain Bacteria; phylum Planctomycetota; class Planctomycetia; order Gemmatales; family Gemmataceae; genus Fimbriiglobus. The sequence continues at coordinate 10,372 of JANLRE010000668.1, forward strand.
CGTCGGTCGATCTCGTGCGCCATGCCACGTTCGCTGAGTTTGAAATTGTTGTAGACACTGGTCGGCTCTGGGTCGTCGATAACCCGGCGGAGACGTGTTACACGCACGCTGATTTCCGCGACGGGGATTGCCTGCTGTTCGGCAACGAAAGCAGCGGGCTACCGGCTGAAATTCGCACGAAGTACGCAGACCGACTGATCGGCATTCCGATGCCAACCGGCAAAGTCCGCAGCCTGAATTTGGCCACCGCCGCCGGGATTGTGTTGTACGAAGCCTTGCGCCAAGTGCAGAAGTGGTAGAACCGGAACCGAGTTTGCGAAGTGTGTGGCCGTTCGCCGATCCGTCGCTGTGTTCCAGTTGCCAATCGAACCGATTCACCGCATACACCTTCACGCGGAGATCGGCATCATGGGCGGCGCGGTGGTTGCGTTGACAACATTGGAAGAGCTAACGACGTTCGTGCATCGAACGCTTTGCCAACCCGATGCGTTAGTCCCCGAACAAACGCCGATCTTTCGCACAATCATGAAACGAGCCGGCCAACCGACCGGCGTGTTGTTCCACATCGAAGGCCCGCGTTTACTCCGCACGTCTGCGGTGTGGTCCGCCGACGACCACCGAATTTTCTTCTACGATTCGACCGGCCAACGGGTCCGCGCGGTGAGGCTGAGTGAATCCCCGGAAATCGCGGACGCTTTCACGCCACGGGCATCGAAAGCGGCGTAGTAGTGATCGCTTTTGCTGGGCCGGGGTCGCCGTGGCCGCGACGCTCACGGCCCGGCTCCATC
>JANLRE010000722.1:0-4619 GCA_031368205.1 Fimbriiglobus sp.
CACACTCGTGGCCGTTGCGTCGATGCTCTTGTTCCTGGCAGGGTTCGCGCTGTTGATCTTCCGGCTTTGGTCGTTCCCGTTGGGGATGACGCTTGGGGCGATGCTGTTGATCGGCGTCGGCGGGTTGGTCGTGCGGCCAACGGGTGCCGCACTTGTGGAAGCGTTCAAGAGCTTCCACGGCGTGGAATTCGTGCGGCCCGAATGGTTGGTGCTGTTGGCGTTCGTGCCGCTGATCGTGCTGATGAGTCGGCGGAGCTTGTCCGGGTTAGGGCCGACGCGGAAGTGGGCGGCCATTAGCTTGCGGGCGCTGGGTATTACGCTGCTGGCACTGGCCCTTTCGGAACCTCGGTTGAAGCGGCCGACGGAGAACACGACGGTCCTGTTTTTGGTCGATCGGTCGTTCAGCATCCCGCAAGATGTCGATCCGGATAAGCCGGTGACCGAATCGGTGGACCGACGCTGGGAAAAGGTGCGTGGGTTCATCGAGCAAGCCGTGCAAAAACGCCCGGTGACGCACCGCAACGACCAGACCGGGTTGATCCTGTTCGGCAAACGCCCCCGGCTGGCACTGCCCCCGGCAACGGTGGATCGGATGCCGGTCGATGAGCGAATGGCCGGGCCGATTGACGGGAATTACACGGACATCAGCGCCGCGATTAAGTTGGCCCTCGCCTCCTTCCCTGAAGGCACTGGCAAGCGGATTGTGCTGTTTTCCGACGGCAACGAGAACATCGGCGTGGCGGAGGAGCAGGCGAACATCGCCAAGAACAACAACGTGCAAATTGACACCGTGGCGCTGGCTCCGGGGTTCCGCAACGAGAACGAAGTTTTGGTGCAAGCGATTGAAGCCCCCCAAGTCACCGCCCAGGGGCAACGGCTGCCGGTGCGGGTGCTGATCCGCAACGCGACCCCGGACAAGATCGTTGATGGTCGGCTTGATGTCACGAAGCTTTCAACGGGTCAGACGACGCCGATCGAGATGGAAGACAGCCCGCAACTTCTCGAAGCCGGTCAACCGCCGAAGGTGCGGTTGCTTCCGGGGCTGAACGTGTTCCGGTTCCGGGATCGCGTCGATGGGTCGGGGGATTCGTCGTTCACGTTCCGCGCCACGTTCACGCCGACGGAATCGCGTCCGGTCAACGGCGGCACCGTCGTGGCCGGCTTGCCCGGCGACCGCTCCACGAACAACCGCGTCGAAACGGCGGTCGTCTCGCGGGGCCAACGGCGGGTTCTGTTGTTGGACGAAAACGCACCGAACGGCAGCCGCTCGTCGCACGATTACTTGCTGGCCACGCTGCGGTTTGAAGCCGCGAAGAAAGACGGCGGTTCGGCCAACAAGCTCCGCGTCGATCGCCTCCCCGCCGATAAGCTCCCGCAGGACAAAGGCGAACTTGGCGTGTTCCTGAGCAACTACGACGCGGTGATTTTGGCCAACGTCCCCTACGAACGCTTCACCAACGACCAGGCCGAAATGCTCCGCACGTCGGTGTACGACCAGGGGTGCGGGCTGGTGATGATCGGCGGGCCGGACAGCTTCGGCGCGGGCGGCTACCAGGGCACGCCGATCGAAGCGGCGTTGCCGGTCGATTGTGAAATTAAGGCCCTCAAAGCCGCCGGTAAGGGCGGGCTGGTGCTTATCATGCACGCCTCCGAAATGGCGGACGGCAACAAGTGGCAGAAGGACATTGCCAAGCTCGCCATTCAACGCCTCGGGCCGGCGGACATGGTCGGCGTGGTGCAATACGGCGGCTTCGGCGGCGGCGGGGCCGGGGTGTCGTGGCACATTCCGTTTCAAATGGTCGGCGAGCAAGACAGCACGACGAGAAGCAACTTGCTGGCGAAGGTCGATTCGCTGGTCCCCGGCGACATGCCCGACTTCGACCCGTTCTTGATCGCCGCTTACGACACCCTTTCGGACCCCAAGCACAACCTCACGTTGAAGCACTGCATCTTGATTAGTGACGGCGACCCGCCCTACTCCGGCCCCGGTAAGGCGGCGGTCGCCAAAATGGCGGCTGGCGGCATTACCTGCACCACGGTCGGCGTGGCGACCCACGGCGGAGCGGAGAAGTCGCGGCTCAAGCTCATCGCCGAAAGCACCAACGACGGCGAGGGCAAGAAGGGCAACTTCTACGACGTGACCAACCCCAACCAACTGCCCGCGATTTACATCAAGGAAAGTCGGCGGGTGAGTCAGTCGTTCATCTCGAAAGATCCGTTCACTCCGAAGATCGTCGGCGGGGCGGGGTCTGCGGAAGTGTTGGCCCCCGGCCTACCCAACCCGATGCCGCGGTTGCACGGCATGGTGCGAACGACGTTGAAGCAAAACATCCTCGTCGGCATGTCGCTCGAAGGGCCGTCACCGTACCCGGATCAGCAGTTTCCGCTCCTCGCGTCGTGGCGCTACGGCCTCGGCAAAGCCGTCGCGTTCACGTCGGACGCCCGCACCCAACCGGACGCGGAGAAGCAGTATTGGGACAAAGAATGGGTCGGCTCCGAGATGTACCGCAAGTTCTGGGAACAGGCCATCAACTGGGTGATGCGCGAACCGGAACGCGGCAAGCTGACCATGACGACGGAGTACCGCGACGGGCGAGTCCGTGTGACAGCGGACGTGCGCGACGAGAAGGATCGGCCCGTCAGCGGGGTGTCACTGCGGGGCGCGGTGACTGCGCCGAAGCAAGCGGCGCCCGGTGAAAAGGCGCCGCAAGTCGAGTTCAAATCCAAGGGCGGTGGCCTGTACGAAGCGGAGTTCGCCGCCGACGAAGCGGGGTCGTACTTCGTCAACGTGCAAGCCCTCGAACCGGCGAAGGATAAGGACGGCAACTTGATGCTGAACAAAGACGGCAGCGCCGTGTTGAAGACCGTCGATGCCGGTCGCGCCGGGGTCACGGTGCCGTACTCCCCCGAGTTTGCCGACCTCGAAAGCAACACGCCACTGATGAAGCGGCTGTCGGAAATGACCGGCGGCACGTTCCACACCGAAGCGCAGGAAGACCTCGACAAGATGCTTGCCTCCGGCGACTTGTTCCGCAACCCGCCGAGTAGCACACGGGCGTTGTTGCCGTTCTGGTTCTGGCTGGTGTTCGTGGCCGCGATTGTATTGGTGTTCGATGTCGGCACCCGGCGGATTTCGTTGGAGTGGCGTGAAGTGCAAGTCGGTGCGTCCAACATCTGGGCGAAGATTCGCCAACAAGAACTGATCGCCGACGAAGGCGAAGGCCTGGGTCGGTTGCTGAAACGCAAGCAAGCCATCGGCCAAACTCTGGACCGCAACCGTGCCGCCAAACGCTTCGACCCGACGACCACGACCGCCGACGCTGCCCCCGCCGGCGCCGACGAGTTTGTCGCCAACATCCCCACCGGGCTACCCGCCGCCAAGCCCGCCACGGACCGCGCCCCGGTCGAACCCGCCGAGGACGAAGACGACACCCTCGCCAAGCTCCGCAAGGCCAAAAAGCGCGCCCAAGACCGCACCCAACGCGACGGCGGCGAGGCCAGTTCTTGAGCGTGAACGTAAGGAAATTGCCAGCGTGGTTGTTAAATTTGACTTGCGACACCACTTGCACGGTCTATTATGTGATGATTGTGAAGTCTCTCTCTTGTTGCGTTCGTATCTCATTTTCCGAACAGGTGCCCCATGTCGAGTCGAACTCCGTTACGCAGAGCGTTCACGCTCATCGAGCTACTGGTCGTGATTGCGATCATCGCAATCCTAATCGGCTTGCTCCTCCCCGCCGTCCAAAAAGTCCGCGAAGCCGCTTCACGGGCGAAGTGCCAGAATAACTTGAAGCAGATGGGCTTAGCGGCCCACAACTACGAGAGCGCGAACGGCTTTTTACCTGCCGGTCGTGGTCGTGGGTTCCTCGGGTGGACGCCGTCCACCGGCGGCAGTCAGCCGTCCGTCCAGGCAACCTTGCTAGCGTATGTGGAGCAGGCGAACAAGTTCAACCAGTTCAATTTCGACCTGGACATCAACAGCGCCATTCAAGATCTGCCCGCTCGCCTTCAAGACGTGCCCATCTTCCTGTGCCCGTCGGACAGCTCGGGGAACGGGTTCACCCAGTCTGGCACGCTGAACGGGGTTGCGTACTCCGGGTTGGTTGGTCGGCTGAACTACTTCGCAAGCTATGGAGCGACTGCCGACCGGGACAATGCGTCCGACCAGAAGGCTGGCATCTTCAACGGGCCGGCGTGGAACAACCTGCCGACCCCGCCGCAGATCCCTCGCGGGCGGTCAATCGTGGGAATCACCGACGGCACGAGCAACACGGCCATGTTCGCCGAGGTTCGTCGGGGCACATTGAATAGTGGCGACAGCGGACAGCGGAACGACACCACGATCGTCGAATCCGCCCAGTCGAACACCTCCTGGAACAAGTATGACGGTCGGGCGGTCGCTGGGTGCGACGGCACGGCGACTACCCAGAATAGCTTCGGGCGGTACGTCGGCCAGCAGTACTACCGCGACCTGTCCACCACCAGTATGTACAACCACACCCTGCCGCCGAACTGGAACCGTAAGAACTCGGCCGGGCAACCGGCGCAGAAATTCGGCTGCCACTCGGCCTTTTCTGGGGACATCAACATCTCCCTGAACAACATGCACATCCCGGCGT
>JANLRE010000731.1:0-4210 GCA_031368205.1 Fimbriiglobus sp.
TTCCAATCCTGGGTTTGGTTAGTGGAAAGTGGTCTGAGAACATGGCGACATTGACTCCGAGCTATCTGTTACTTATAGTCAACAACAGACGAACCACTTCTTTACGAGTCAATGATGCAGGCCAGAAAAACAAAGCACGACCAGACCAAGCATAACGGCGTCCACTACACGCCGAATGACCTCGCTTCATTCCTTGCGGACGTGACTATCGCTGCGACGGGAAAGCTCACAGGAAATATCCGCGTTCTCGATCCTGCCTGCGGTGATGGCGGGCTGCTAAAAGCGATTGCCGAAGCTATGCCAAATACGATTCGCAGTGAGTTGATTCTTGAAGGGTATGAGACAAACCCCGCAGCGATTAAACTGGCTGCCGCAAACATCGAACACCTCGGTGTCTCCGAAGTCACTCTCCACAATCGCGACTTTCTTGCCGAAGAGGGATTGTTCCAAACCGATGACGGCTTGTTCGCCGAGGAGAATACGCCGCGCTACGACATCGTGATTGCGAACCCGCCCTATGTCCGCACGCAAGTCATGGGTGCGAAGGTGGCCAAGGAACTGGCAAAGAAGTTCGGACTGACGGGAAGGGTTGACCTTTACCACGCATTTGCCAAATGTATGGCCGATGTTCTAAAACCAGGTGGCATACTTGGCCTGTTGACCTCGAATCGGTTCTTGACAATCAAGTCTGGTGGATCCCTGCGAGATCTGTTCTCGGCAGACTTCGACCTCGACGCCATCTACGACCTTGGTGATACCAAGCTGTTCGTCGCGGCTGTCCTCCCGGTGATCCTCGTCGGACGCAAAGGCCGCACGAAGAAAAGCGATTGCACCTTTCACCGAATCTACGCCTACCGCGGTGGCGTGAACGGTTCTGCTATCAAGAGCAAGTCGCCCCTTCAGGCTCTTCGTGACGATCTGGTCGGGGTCATCGAAACACCCAAGGGTTCGTTCTGCATTGAACGAGGCAAGCTCGCCACGGATGCCGACACATGGTCGCTGGCTTCGGTGGAATCGGATGCGTGGCTGGTCACTATCCGGAAGCACCAAGCCTATACCTTTGGCGACCTCGGCAAAGTACGGGTGGGAATCAAAACCACCGCCGATGAGGTGTTTATTCGTGCCGATTGGGATACGGTTCCAAGCGAGCAGAAGCCGGAGAAACGGCTATTACGCCCCTTGCTGACGCACCATGTCGCTGAAAGATGGAAAGCACACCAGGCCGAGAGGCAAGTCCTGTACCCCCACGCCTCCGAGAATGGAAAGCGGTTCCCTGTTGACCTGAAGAAATTTCCAAAGGGTGCGGCCTATCTCGAAAGCCACCGGGAGCGGCTTACTCGCAGAACCTACGTCATCGAGGGCGGGCGAGAGTGGTATGAGATTTGGGTTCCACACAACCCAGAAGATTGGGACAAGCCGAAGATTGCTTACCCTGATATTTCTGAACATCCCCGGTTCTTCTTTGAGGATAGCGGAGCAGTAATAAACGGGGATTGTTATTGGATCACATTACTCGATGACATCGATCCGGACTGGCTATTGTTGATGCTAGCCGTTGCTAACTCCACGTTCATCACAAAGTTCTACGACACCGTGTTTCACAACAAGTTGTACGCTGGCCGTCGCCGCTTCATGACGCAGTACGTTGCGAAGTTCCCCTTGCCCGACCTGAAGAAATCCTCGGCTATTGTTGATGAGGTTCGGTTGGTGCTGAAGAACGGTATCACTGATGAGGTCGAACGTAAGCTCAATGCACTCGTCTGGCAGGTGTTCGGGTTACGCGAAGAAATCCCTTGGCAGAGGAATCTGTAGTTTTTTGTTCGTGACCTTCCCGCCAAACCGTTGGAAGAACGTGAAGAACTCCTTGCCCGTACTGAGAATGACGTGATTGACACGAACGACGTGGGAGTCGGTCTCAGCGTAAAATACTGCATATCGAACGTCGTTGTGCAAGAATTCCGGTAAGTCGGCGATGGGTTCTTGGCTATCAGGAGTCACCAGTCCCAAGTCAATTGTTGGTGAGGTTTGGAGCTTCACTTCAAGCATTTGTTCTTTGATGTCAGGAAACTGCCCGTTGTCAGCCCACTTTGGGCCGTCGAGGCTTTTGCACACCACCTCGTGCAGTTTGCCTCCACGGTTGCGTTCTTGGTTAGTGCCAGGGTCAGCGAATGTCGTTCCGATGATCTTGAACAATGCGGTGTACAGCTCGGCGATGGGTAGAAATCCGCTTGGGTTGTCCGTGGTAATGCGGCTCCTAATGTTATCGGTGTCCTCTGGGCATACTAGTTTGGAAGCGGTCACTGGGGCGATGCTGCGTGCCTGATACTTGTGGGTCAATGTGCCTGTGGTGTCGAATGCCGCAATCACCGGCCCGGTTACTACTCGTACTTTGGTTACTTTGTATTTGTCGTCAACTCGAACTAAGACATAACGACGACCCGGCGAAACTTCCTCATTCCATATCTGCAGGTTGTTTGACTTCTGAACGTAGGTGTCAAAGTTCTGCCCCGGAAAGCGCGGTTGTGTTTTTGTAAACGATTTCGGAACCGGGTATCCAAGGGCTTGGCATACAGCAGTCTTGAGTACCTTTGACCGGGTACGCAGTGGCTGGTCAAGGACTAAACCGCGTAGCGCATCATCCAAAATGGCCTGAAGGTTTTCGTCAGTGAGAAATAAGTCAAGATGCTGTTGAAGCGAATCGTAGATCGACAGGCCTGATGCCATGATCGCTGATATAAGCACATGGCCCATGCCGCTCCTAGTGTGCAGGAGTTACACACGCCTATAACCCCTGCGTCAGTTCTGAAATGGTGGTATTTAGTGCTTTGGCAATGGTCAGGATGTTCCGCAAGGAAACGTTGCGTTGGCCGCGCTCAATTCCACTGATGTAGGTGCGGTCAAGACCGCACTTTGTGGCAAACTTTTCTTGGGAAAGCCCGATGGCTACCCTACGCTCACGCACTCGTTTCCCGAATCGTTCGAGAATATCCATCCCTCAGCCTTTTGGGAAAGTGTAAAAAGCTACGACGATAGGTCTACGGATTATGCGCCAACGGGTTATGAGTCTACGGACTATGAGTCACCGACTTGTTTTCTGCAGTTCTAGTTCGGAGCAGAGGAGTGGAGATGAGACTTCCCTTACCAACTACTGGGAATGGGTAACGTGATGGGCGCAAACTTGAGCGGGAATCTGTGAAATCGACGGATTACCTCGCTTCCCCATCCGATTACGCTGGTTGGTGCAGTTTCGATTGTTGCGCCGGTTGGGGGTGGCGCCCTTGTTACCCGGATAGGTCTTCTTTCCGTTCTGGAGTTCGCAACAGGTACCCAAAGTGGCGATGTAGTTGGTACCACGATGAGCAAGATGCCTCTCGGGTATATTCCCCGGTTCATGGAGGAACTGTTGTGAAACTGCGTTCGCTCTGCCCAATGGCAGTCGCCCTCGGGGTGTGGGTTGGTGGCTCCACCCAGGCCGCCGACAAGGCCAAGACCCCAGTAAAAGTCCCGGTCGAGGCGAAGGATTCGTCTAAGACCCCTATCAAACAAGTCTCGGCGGTGAAGCCACTGGAGACGACGGTTGACCAGAATCAAAAGCTTGCGGAAGCGGTGGCAGCGAGACTGTCCGCCTCGACGATTTCCGAAGGTGCGGATGTCAGCATTGTGACTGAATCGGGCACGGTGACGATTTCCGGCTCGGTCCGAGAAGCCCAACAAAAGAACGCGATTCTGCAAGAAATCCGCGTGGTTCCTGGCGTGTTGTTGGTTCGTGACGGCCTCGTGGTCGGCTCAATGGTTCGGCAAGCCCAGGCCGGCGGCCCGATTGCGGGTATGCCACCCGTCACCGTGATGCCCGGTGCTTCTGGTCCTTACGTGGAACCGGCACCGTTGGGTGCGCCCGGCGCGGGCATGGGTGATGGCGCCGCCCCGCCACTGCCCCCATACGCTTGGCCGACCTATGCTCCGCACAACAATGCGAGCCGCATCGGTTACCCGACGGCGTACCCGTACAACGCCTACCCGTTCATCGGCCCGTTCTACCCGTTCCCGAAAGTGCCACTCGGCTGGCGTTCGGTCACGATGACCTGGGAAGATGGCCACTGGTGGTACGGCCGCACGTCCGCCCCACACGACTACTGGCGTGTGCGGTTCTGGTAAGCCATTGCCGGAATGACAAAGCGACCCCAGCCCGCAGGCTTGCCTGCGGGCTGGG
>JANLRE010000754.1:0-2205 GCA_031368205.1 Fimbriiglobus sp.
CTGGCTAAGCGTTTATATCCCTCGGTTATAAAAAAAACTTCCGCCATCCTTATGGTATGCTTCCCTTTTGCGTGGGTTTGAGCGTTGCGACACCCCAGGCGCTCCCTCCCAACACTAGCAGAGCTTCCTGATGCAAACGCGACAACTCGGAAACTCCGACCTCTATATCACCCCCATCGGATTCGGGGCGTGGGCCATCGGCGGCGGCGATTGGGCGTTCGGCTGGGGTAGGCAGGACGACGCCGATTCGATTGCGACGATCCACGAAGCCATCGACCTCGGCATCAACTGGATCGACACGGCGGCGGTGTACGGGCTTGGGCATTCCGAAGAAGTTGTTGCCAAGGCACTTCAGGGCATCACGAAGCGACCCTACGTGTTCACCAAGTGCGCGCGAACCTGGGACGCCAACCGGCAGATCGGCAAGTCGCTGAAGGCCGACAGCATTCGCCGGGAGTGTGAGGCGAGCTTGAAGCGGTTGAAAATCGACGTGATCGACCTGTACCAACTGCACTGGCCCGAGCCGCCCGAGGACATCGACGAAGGTTGGCAGACGATGGTGAAGCTACGCGAGGAAGGCAAAGTCCGCTGGATCGGCGTGTCCAATTTCGACGCGGCCCAAATGCAACAGATCGCTAAGTTCGGCCCGATCACGTCGCTTCAACCGCCCTATTCCATGATCCGCCGCGACATTGAACCGTCAATCTTGCCGCACTGCTCGGCGAACAACATCGGCGTGCTGGTCTACTCGCCGATGCAATCCGGACTGCTCACGGGTGCTTGGACCAAGGAACGCCACGCCGCCCTGCCCGCCAACGATTGGCGCCGCGAAAAAAATCGCCACTTCCAAGAACCCCTCTTCACCCGCAATCTGAGATTAGTGGAACTGCTAAAAGCCATCGGCACCCCGCACCAAAAGTCCCCCGGCGAAGTCGCCATCGTCTGGACCCTCCGCCACCCCGCCGTCACCGGAGCGATTGTCGGCGCCCGCAAGCCCGGCCAACTCGTGCAGCTAGTCGGCGCCGCCGCCTGGCGACTGACAGACGGCGAGGCAACGCAAATCGACGAGTTCTTGCGGGTGAACCCGGAGTGACATGGACATGTCAGCCAATTGCGAACACGCCGTGAACGATCACACGCTTGTCGTCCTCGATGACCTCGAACTCGATACCGATCGGGTCGCGTACTGCGATCCGATGGACGGACGAGGTCCACGGCTGGCCGAAGCGGAGCAGATCAGTCAGGAGATGAGCATCGAGCCACGCGGAAGCGGCGGTCACTGCGTTGTGATTCGTTGTAGCGTTCCAAAGCGACGCAGATCGTTTTCCGCTTCCGGCGTCCATTCGACGCGATAGCTCATTCTCCCGCCCCCAAGTCGCGCAGAATGTCCTTAAGTGGGCGGCCACTGCGGTGCGTGCGGCGGCGCTCCTCCATCTCTTCCCGCGTAAACGGCGACGTGACGCCCGGCGGCAGTCGTCCAAGTCCTTCAACAGCAAAAAGACCTAGGACGTTGCCTTCGGGATCTTTCAACTCGACGGTGGAACCCGCTTGTCGCAACAGCGCCAGCAACCCCGGATCGGTGATCGTGATCGACATCTGCAACTCCTCCAATGTGTGATTGGATTTTACCGCACAACTTGGATTTCGTTCAACGGGATTGTGAAAACGGAAGCCATGTCATTTCTGCGCTCGTAGCTAATGGAAATCATTCTGCCCCAATTTACTTTACATCACAAAGTAAATTGGTACGATTCACTTCAGCGGTGTGTTCACCTTGCTGTCTAGTGCGAGATCAACATGAAGGCGTTTTGGGAATTGGATCGGGTGCTGCGTGGGGAGCCGGTGGTGAACCCGCAGGTTCCGGTTCACATGCCGTCGTTGGTTGTGATGAACTTGGTGTTGGCGATTGTGTATGGTTGTTGCATCGGGAGCTTCGGGCTGTTCGGGCGGGACGCGCCGGAGTATCGGCAAGTCTTGGCTTCTGCCGTCAAGTTGCCACTGATGTTTCTGTTGACGTTGGGTGTCACGTTCCCCTCGTTGTACGTGTTCAACACGTTACTCGGGACACAACTTCGCTTCGCGGTGTTGGTGCGGGTTTTGACTTGTTCGATGGCCATCTTAACGACCGTGATGGCGGCCCTTGGCCCCATCGTGGCGTTCTTTTCGGCGACCACGATCAACTACTCGTTCATCCTGTTGTTGAAC
>JANLRE010000768.1:0-5712 GCA_031368205.1 Fimbriiglobus sp.
GGCTTCGCCTTCGGGGGTTTGGTACTCTTCGCGGAAGTGGCCGCCGCAGGACTCTTCCCGGTTCAGCGCATCCATCGCCAGAAGTTCGTTGAATTCCAGGAAGTCGGCGACTCGCCCGGCCCGCTCGATGGCTTGGTTGAGGTTGTCGTGCGTGCCGGGAACGTTCACCGATTGCCAGAATTCGGCCCGCAGTTCCCGAATCTTTTGAACCGCGTGTTCGCAACTTTGCTTGGTCCGGGCCATGCCGACGTTGTCCCAGATTACTTTGCCCGCTTCGCGGTGAAACTCGATCGCGGTTTTCTTGCCTTTGATGCTGAGCATTTTCTGAATCTTCCCCAGCGTTTCTTCTTCGCAGCGTTTGAATTCGGGGTGACTCGTCGGCTTACGGTCCGGTTTCACGGAGGCGAAATAATTGGTCAGCGTGTACGGCAACACGAAGTAGCCGTCGGCCAGCCCTTGCATCAGCGCCGAGGCGCCCAATCGGTTGGCACCGTGGTCGGAGAAGTTCGCTTCGCCGAGTACGAACAGCCCGTCAATGTTCGACATCAGCTCGTAATCGACCCACAACCCGCCCATCGTGTAGTGCAGGGCAGGGTAGATTCGCATCGGTTGTTCGTAGCCGTTTTCGCCGGTGATGCGTTGGTACATGTCGAACAGGTTGCCATAAAGCTGTTCGACCTTGGGGCGGGATTTGCGTTTGATGGCGTCGGCGAAATCGAGATACACCCCGCGGCCACCCGGACCGACGCCCAAGCCGTCATCACAGGCACGCTTCGCAGCCCGACTGGAAATATCTCGTGGCGCAAGGTTACCGAAGCTGGGGTAAAGCCGTTCGAGGTAGTAATCGCGGTCGCCTTCGGAGATTTGCGTCGGGTGTTTGCCAATGTCAGCCTGGTTCTTGGGCACCCACACCCGGCCATCATTGCGGAGCGATTCGCTCATTAACGTCAACTTCGACTGGTGATCCCCGGCCACAGGAATGCACGTCGGGTGAATCTGTGTGTAGCACGGGTTGGCAAACAACGCCCCACGTTTATGGGCGCGATACGTGGCGGAAACATTGCAGCCGACCGCATTGGTGCTGAGGAAAAAGGCGTTCGAGTACCCACCCGTTGCCAGCACGACCGCATCGGCGGAGTGGGATTCAATTTTGCCCGTTTCCAGATTGCGTGTGACGATCCCGCGCGCCCGGCCATCAACCACAACGAGATCAAGCATCTCGGTGCGGGGAAACATCTTCACGGCGCCGGTGCTGATTTGCCGCGAGAGAGCCTGATAGGCGCCCAAAAGCAGTTGCTGCCCGGTTTGCCCGCGACAGTAGAACGTGCGCGAAACTTGGGCGCCCCCGAAGCTGCGGTTGTCCAATAGACCGCCGTATTCGCGGGCGAAGGGCACGCCTTGTGCCACGCACTGGTCAATGATGCTGACCGACACTTCCGCGAGACGGTGGACGTTCGACTCGCGGGCGCGGAAATCGCCGCCCTTGATCGTGTCGTAAAAGAGTCGCCACACGCTGTCGCCGTCGTTCTGGTAGTTCTTGGCCGCGTTGATGCCCCCTTGCGCGGCGATGCTATGCGCGCGTCGGGGTGAATCCTGGAAGCAGAACGCCCGGACTTCGTAGCCCAGTTCCGCAAGCGTAGCCGCCGCCGACGAACCCGCGAGACCCGTCCCGACCACGATCACGGAATACTTCCGTTTGTTGGCCGGGTTGACGAGCTTTTGGTTCTTCTTGTAGCCGGACCATTTGTCGGCCAACGGGCCGCTCGGAATCTTGGAATCAAGCTTCATTCGTGTCACTTCCGAAGAGGCGAATAATCAGTATTCGGGACGTTAATAATCGTTCCAAGTTGATGCCGGTGGGATCCACCCTGTCCAAATCGCCACAATGATGGCGACGTTGCCCCCCAGCACAATCGAGGCGATCAAATAGCCAGCGATCCTCGCAGCAGGAGTGAACCGCCGACCCACCAGTCCGAGTGTTTGCAAACTGCTTTGAATCCCGTGCGTCAGGTGGAGAAATAGGATCAGTTGCGTCAGTAAGTAGATAACCGAAATCCACGGCGTACTGAAACCGAAAACCACCATCGAATACACGTCCGGGTTGCCGTTAACATCCAGACCGAAGGGGAAATCTTGTATCCACAGGAAGGAATAGTGGGCCAAGTGGAACACGGTAAACGCACCGATCGTTAGTCCCGTGGACAACATCGCTTTGCTTTGGGGTGTCGCCTGGGCGGACTGCGTTTTGACGTAACCAATGGGTCGTGCCGATGCGGTTTTGAGTTTCAGCCGAAGCGTGAGCAACACGTGCGTGCCAAAGAGACCAAGCAACCCGGCGCGGGCGATCCAGATTAGAACCCCGAGATCGTGTTTCAAAAAGTGGGCATACTTGTTAATCGACTCCTGCCCGCTGAACATTTTCAGGTTGCCGATCATGTGGAACACAACAAACGCCACCAAGCTCAGGCCCGTGACCGCGACGATGATTTTGTTGCCAACCGAGGAGAGCAGATAGCTTGTCACCCAATCAAGCGAAGTGGTTCCGGGATCGTAAACACGAGAACCTTTGGGGTTGATAGCAGTGGTCATAAGTTTCGCAACGGGTTCAGGCGGGAGAGAATCGAAAGAATCAGTCTGTTAATTCATAGTAGTGCGATGCGATGCAGAAGTCAGGGCCATTTCGCAATTCAACGCGAACCATAAGATTCCCACACAGCACGCGAATCGTGCGGCAATCTCGCAACAGAACCAGTCGGAGATGGACGAATGAAGGGTGCCCACGAGATCATTGATACCGAGGCTTCCCGGTGGAACTATCGACTCGTGTTTTCATTCACAACCGTGCTGATTGTTGCGGCGGTGTACTTGATTCTCCGGTTCGGCACGAATGTACCCATCATCGACGAATGGGACTTGGTCCCGGATCTGTTGGGCGTGTTGGACACGGGCGACGCGCTGCGGTGGCTGGACTGGAGCGTGGCCCGTCACAACGAACATCGGTATCCGGTTGCGCGGTTTTTGTTCCTCGTCGTTATGGCGGTGTCCGGGCCGGACTTGCGTAGCGGGATGCTCGTTTCCGTAGTGCTCCTCACACTAACAACCTGGGGATTCTTGAAGGCAACCCGTGTGGCGCGTGGGGGTGGGACGAGCCTCGGCGATGCGGTGATACCGGCGTTGTTGCTGAGTTGGGGTCACGCCTTTAATCTGTTGATGGGTTATCAGATTGCGTTCACCCTCCATGCCGTGTCGGTGGCTTGGCTCGTCTGGTCCATCGTCATCGACCAGAGCGATCGGCGGTCGGACCTACGGGCGGCATTCGCGGTGGCCTGTTTACCACTGAGTGGTGGGTTGGGGTTGGCGTCAGCCGTGCCGGCGTGCGGTTGGCTTCTGTATCGGGCGTGGGCCAACTGGTCGAACGGCCGTGGCACACTAATGTGGCACACCTTGACATCGGGAGTGACGATACTGGCTGCGGCAGTGTACGCGATTTGGGCGATGATCGGGGTCGAATCCACCACAGAACCGATCCACCGCATCGAGGGGTTCTTCACGAAACTGATCGCCGCTGGACAGTTTCTCGCCATTGGCAACGGCATCTGGATCATCGACGCCGATTGGTTCACAGTCATTATGGTTACGGTTGCTTGGTACTGTGCCGTGTGCGGATTACTGGTGTGGACCTTCGTGCAAAACCCCGCCGAACGAGTTCGTGCGCTGGGGTTGTTCGCCGTGATTGCGGGCATTGTGTTGCTGGCATTGGCGGTCGGTTGGGGCCGATCGGGTGGTTTGGCGGAACGGTATTCCACGCCGGCGGCGTTGGGCTTGGCCACGTCTTGGGTTGCCGTTGTGCGCTACAACCCGTTCTCGACTCGCCGGGTATTACCGCTGTTTGGATTGGTTGTGGCGATCGCTTTGGTTGCGATCAACATCGTCCCGGCAATGAACCTCGGCGGTAACTCGAAGATGCACGGGCGGCATTTCACCTCGGCTGTCAAAGAGGGCTTACCGCCGTTCTTTCTAGCCAACCGCTTCTTCTACTCCCACGAACGAATGCGTGACCGCATCGCAACACTCGGCGAAAAGAATTACCCCGGTATGCGTGGCATGGCCGTCGATCAACCATTCGTCGCCGTGCCCGTCCCGGCACCTGCCCCAACCCATCTACCCGCCTGTGATGCCGTCCAGTTTTACACGGCACGGCCAAGCCTGCCGATTGCCCCGCCACCCGATGCCCAACCGGCGATCGGTTTCCAACTCGAGTACGAACTCGATCACGACCCGGTGTGGTTGGAACTGCATTTGAAGTGGACCGGCAGCGACGGCGAAACGCACATCTCCCCGGTTTACATCCGCCCCAGTCGCGGTCGCCGGACCGTGGCCTTTTGGGTCAACGACGTGCCCCGCAACGCCAAACTCGAACCCGCCTGCGTGACCCTGGGCGTCATCATCCATCGGGCCGAATGGCTGATGCCAAAATGACAAAGGCTTCGCTACTTGTAGCGAAGCCTTTGTCAGAATCATCACACAGTCGGGTTGTTACTTCTTGTAGTACGTGATCGTCAAACTCATCACGGGGGTGGGGTCACTGACGAACTTGACGACCTGAATTTTGCTCGCCGCTTTTTCGCCTTGCACGATTAAACCACCCGATCCACGATCGGAGTTCGCGTCGTTAAGCAATTGAGCAGTGAGGGCGTCAAAGTTGTCGGGCTTGGTGTCCGGGAGTTTGGCTTGCTCAAGCACCTTGGTGTTTTGGTTCTCGGGGACCGTGAGGTCCGCCCGCACCGGCTTGCCTTTGAGTTCTGGGAACACCGTCAACGTGATGGTCCCGACGTCCGTGCCGTAGTCGATTTCGCGGGACTTCGATTCGGCACGGGACAGCACACGGAAGACTTCGGTCACGTTGTTATCTTTCTGAAACCCCGTGATCCCCAGGGGTGCTTTGTCCTCGGCGAACACTAGCCACTTGCGGCACTGCAAGTCGGGCAACTTCTGACGGAAGAGGGTGTTTTCGCCATTGACCTTCAGCACACAGGCAAAGTTGCCGGTCGGGGTGTTGCGCTTCAAAAACAGTGTGACTTTTTGCCCCTCGTTAGCTTCGGGCAGGAACGCTTTGCCGTCTTTCACTTCCACGGCGACGGGTTTGCCATCGTATTGCACTTCAAGCTTAATTGGGGCTGCCGTGTCCTCCGCCGGGTTCTTCGCGGTCTCGGTCTTCACTTGGGCTGCTTTTTCGATCACGGTTTGTTCTTGTTTGGCGCGGTCCTTGTCATCTTTCGGTTCCAAGTTTCCGTCATCGAAGGCACCGCGTGTGAAGCTCTCGCCCATCTCGGACAACTTGCGCGGGTCGTTCGCTGCCACGAGATCGGCGCCGATCGGTTCGAGCTTGTTCGTCTTTTTGTCGAGGGCAATCAGTTTGATTTTCAGCGTCTTTAGGTCCGCGCTCACGTTCACGACGCCGGTGATGAACGCATCGACCGTGACTTTGTCTTGACCCCAAGCCAGCGGGTACTTCGCGTCGAACAGCTTCAGTGAACCTTCCTTGGTCAAGTGATTCGCACCGGGGATGCCAGCGGCAATGTCACTGGCGTTGTCGATGATGCCGATCGGGGTTTTGCGATCGTTGGAAAGAATCAGTCCCATCTCCAGTTGTCGCGCTACGGTTCGGTTCAATGTGCCGACATTGTCGGTGATCTTGTCCTGCCCGACTTT
>JANLRE010000824.1:0-7659 GCA_031368205.1 Fimbriiglobus sp.
AAACCGCCGCATTGACAGCGTGCGCGTGCTCTCTCACGAGTTGATCGAACCGGTTCTGGTGGCGCTGATCCAGATTGCCATAGAAGTAACCATGCTCCCCCAGATACCCAGGTCGGAAAGATGTGTCCATACCTATGCTTCAGGGCAGGTGAGTATTGGAGTCTCGGATTCCACGGGTTACGCGAAGCGCTCCACCCGTGGCTACATTCCGGAACCCCTAACGGGGTTCTCAACCTGAAGACCAATTTCGTATGGAATTACAGGTCGTAGACGATTTATAACGTGGTCACCGATCACTTCTTGAACTGCCAGAACTCATCGAATATCCCAGCCGCAATGACTTCCGTTGCCGCCGGGTCTTTGTCCGTCGGCGTTGCCTTCAACACCGCCCAATCCCCGAGACGTGGATATAGCAGGGCGTTCGTTCCCTTCAAATCGGCTTCGTGAAACGTGTGCCCGGAGTTCAGCACCACGTACCGAGTGGGGTTGAGCGGATTCGGGTAAATCAGCACGGGGTAGTGGGTGTTGGCATCGTATTCAACGCCGTTAACGAGGAGCTTGTCGTGCGTCCATTTCAGCGGCAACTGCGAGAGGATTTTCGCAATCATCGGGTTGCTGGCCGGCGTCCCGAACAACACGAGGTGCCTGGGTTGTTTGTCTGCGAATTCGGGCAACTTCGCTCGCGCGTATCGGTCCCATTCCCGGTCGAAGCGATCCAGCGACGCCCGAATTGCTGTGTCTGCGAGTTGCACTGAACCGGATTTCGTGGGTCGTGACACCAAAAACGGATCTTGAAACGCATCGTCAATCGGGCCTTGCAAGCGGTTGGTTTTTTCGAGTGTGGCTTTCTCAGCTTTCGCCCATTTGCCGTTCGATTTGCTCAAATGCTGAAGCCCGTCGGCTGCGATCGTGGTGCCGTCGATTGTTAACGACTTCGGCGCCGCATTGAATGCGATGCTGCGAACATTCGTGGTGGTCACGTCGAGTTGATCTTGGCTCTTCTTCGCAACAATCGTGGCCCGCCGATAATGTTCCTCCAACCCGGTGATGGTGCCGTAGCCGAAGTCTGCGAAGCGGGTTGTGTAGGTTGTGAACCGCACCGTGTCGGGGAGTTGTCGGGGTTTGTCCGCATACTTTTGGTACTCGGTCTCGGCACGTGCCATCCACTCGGGTGGCATCTTGTGTTCAAGCCCTGGTGCCACGAGGTGCGTCAACTGGTAGGGTTCGCGGAAGCTTTTCAGCGCGTTCACAATGTTGTCCGCAGCGGCTTTTTGCGGGTCGTTCGCCCCGGAGTAGGCGACCACGGGGAGGTTGAAGACGTTCTCCGCGTAATCGACCGCATCGTAGATGTGCAACCCTTTTTCTTGATACTCGGGCAGCGTCTTCGGCAAGTTCTTGATGTACCCTCGCGTCACCGTGAACCCGGCACCAGGACCGATCACGTTCCAATCGAACGGGTGATGTAACCCAAGGTGCCACGTCCCCGCACCACCCATCGAGAAGCCCCGCAACACAAGACGTTTCTCGTCAATCCGCGTCGTGTCCTTGTTTTCACCAGCGATAAAAGCGTTTCGGGCCTCGTAGACATCGGTTTCACCGGCCCATCGGTAGGCGTTGTTGCCGCGCCCATACGGTTCGAGAACCACGAACTCGTTCCCCTTGGCCGTCGGCTTCGCCACTTCTTTCGCGTGGATGAACTTCACTTCGGTTAACGTGGCATCGCGCCCGTGGATGACGACATCGAGTCGCATCGGCTTGACGCCGTACCCTTCCGGAATTGTCACGCTATAGGGTTGCACGGAGCCATCCACTTCGGAGTAATACCCACGAATCACCGGCTTATTCCGAACGTCCCGCCACGGCGTTGCGGCATTCGCAGCCGCTTTCGCACGTGCCATACCAGCGTCCAGCACGGCAAGTGTCTGCTTCCCGGAATCCTTCACGTAATACTCGTTGTGTCGCGCAATCCAAACTGCAGCCTTCAAATACACGGCCACATCCGCTTTGACATCACGCGGTAGACTGGTTGGCAATGCGTTGACAGTCCTTAGCAATTCTTCGGTCTTCGTAGCGATGAGTTTCGCTGTTTGGGCGTCCGGCGGGAACGGTGGCGGCGGGTCGTAGTTCTGTTGCGCATCAACCCGCATGGCCAGTCCGAGGGTTAACAGTTGTGCCGCAAGCACGACGAATAGGAATTTTGGCATGGGCACAATCCGTGTTGTTGAGGTGTGTTTCCAAAGCGTAACCACTTGTTGCCCTCAGATCAAGCAGGCACGGGCGATGATTTCTCCGGTGCTTCCTACTGGCATCTGGTCCGTGATGGATACAATCTGAGGGCAACCTGTTGCCGACATGTGAGGCGGAGGGACCGCCTCGGGCACGTTTTTTTGTGAAGGAGCATGATGATGACTGTGAAGTTGATTGCACTCTGTTTCATTGGCTTGGCGATGGTCGCTGCGGGTGCTGCGAAAGCAGCGGACAACCCGATGGTGGCGATCGAAACTTCGATGGGGACGATCAAGGTCGAACTGTTCGCGGACAAAGCCCCGATCACCGTGAAGAACTTTTTGAGCTACACGGACGACAAGTTCTACGACGGGACCATTTTCCACCGCGTCATCAGTACGTTCATGATTCAAGGTGGCGGAATGCTTCCTGGCATGAAGGAAAAGGAGACGAAGGACAAGATCAAAAACGAAGCCACCAATGGCGTCTCGAATGATCGCGGCACGATTGCGATGGCCCGAACAAATGTCGTCGATACTGCCACGTCCCAGTTCTTTATCAATGTCGCTGACAACAAAGGATTAAACCATAAGAGTCCTGATGCTGCGGGATTTGGCTACTGTGCGTTCGGTCGGGTGACCGAAGGGATGGACGTTGTTGACAAGATTAAAGCCGTGAAGACCGGACAAAAAGGCGGGCACGGCGACGTGCCGGTTGAAGACGTGACGATCATTTCCGTCAAGCGGATCGTCAAGAAGTAACGTCAGTCAAGAGTGGGCGTGACATTTGATGGTAGACCGTTTGCCCACGAATAACCCGGTTTTCAGTCTGAAAACCTGGGAGAACTCAGCCCAGGGTCAGCCGCTTCGGCTGACCCGTCACTAATTCAAGCCCGACCGTCACGGTCGGGCTTTGGTCGTGAATGGGAGTCGCAATCATGTTTCTGGGCATCGAAATCGGTGGCACGAAGTTGCAACTCGGACTGGGAAAGGGCGACGGGAAAATACTGGCATTATGGCGTGGCATGGTGAACCCTGATGCCGGTGGTGAGGGCATTCGCCGGCAGATCGTGACGGCGTTCCCGGAATTGCTCGCCTCCGTAAACATGGATCGTTCGCAACTTCGCGGCATCGGCGTCGGCTTCGGCGGGCCGACCGACGACGAGACGCAAACCGTGATTAAGTCCCATCAAATCGCCGGGTGGGACGGCTTCCCGCTCGCCGACTGGCTGTTTGATTTGTTGAACCTGCACGCCGTCATTTGCAACGATGCCGACGTAGCCGGACTTGCCGAAGCCGCTTTCGGTGCGGGCAAGGGCCTGTCGCCGATTTTTTATATCACGGTGGGAAGTGGCATCGGTGGCGGGTTCATCATCAATGGTGAAATCTACCGTGGGCAAGGCAAAGGAGCAGCGGAGATCGGGCATCTCAAAGTGAAAAAGCACTTATCGGAACCGACTTCGCCACTCGTTACGATCGAAGATTTAGCCTCGGGGTGGGGAATCGCCAACGCCACGGAATGGCTCCATCGGTCGCGTGAAGACCTGTCAGCCTTTCGACAGCACACTCCAACAGGGCCGTTCACAGCCCATGCCGTGGCGGCGGCTGCCAGAGCCGGGGACTGGAACGCCCAAATGATATTGCATCATGCGATCGATGCGTTGTCGCAAGCCATTTGCCATGTGATCGCGTTGCTCTGCCCGAAACGCATCGTCATTGGCGGCGGGGTGTCGATGATGGGCGACGACCTGTTCTTCGACCCACTTCGCCGTTACGTTGCCGAAAATGTCTTTGCCCCTTTCGCCGGGCTGACGGACATCGTCCCGGCGGCACTTGGCGAAGAAGTCGTCCTACATGGCGCATTAGCGTTGGCACGGCAGAAGTTTGGCGAGTAAACTGTAAGGTTGACACCTCGCCACTTCCTACGAGTACCAGCCATGCCACCTATTCACGTCAAAATCTGTGGCGTCACCAACCCGACCGACGCCCGCTTTGCGGCGGAGTGTGGGGCGGACGCACTGGGGCTGAACTTTTATCCGAAGTCGCCCCGGTTTTTATCCGGCGAACGGGCCATAGCGATTTTGCGGGAGCTACCGCCGTTCGTGGCCCCTGTTGGCGTGTTCGTCGGCACGCTCGATGAGGTCGTGAAGTCGCATTCGCACCAACTCGGTTTACGGGCTGTCCAAACTTACGCAGAAATACAGCCGAGCGTGGATTATTTCCCTGCCGCTTACATTCCTGCATTTCGAGTCAAAGATGCCGCCGATTTGGAAACGATTCGCCAATTCCTCGCACTCTGCAAACATTGCAAACCGGCGGCCGTGTTGATTGACTCGTTTGTTGCGGGAGAAATGGGCGGGACCGGCCACACTGCGCCGTGGCACCTGTTGACGGAATTCAAACCTGGAGTGCCACTGATATTGGCGGGCGGGTTGACACCCGACAACGTCGCGGCGGCGATCCGGCAAGTGCGGCCGTGGGGCGTGGACGTGGCCAGCGGTGTGGAGTCGGTGCCGGGGGTGAAAGATCCGGGCAAAGTGCGGGCGTTCATTCAGAATGCGCAGGCCGCCGCCGCTGAACTCCGCTAACAGGGAATAGGTTTAGGGTTGAGGGTCGGACATCATTTCTTAAAATGGCAAAGCGGTGGCAGCGACGCCTAATAATGCACGACAACCCCGGAGAGCAACCAATGAGCCACGGTTACTGGATTGGCGTGGACCTCGGGGGAACGAAAATTCTCGCAGGTCTGTTTGATTCCCAACTCACGCTGCTGGCACGGTCCAAACAACCCACGGGTAGTGAATCGGGTCCGGCAGCCGTGTTTTCGCGTGTCGGGCAAGCCGTTGACGCCGTGATTCGGGAAGCGAAAATTGACCCGACGGAAATTCGCGGGTTGGGCTTCGGCATCCCCGGCCAAATTGTCATTGGACAGCCGGTCGTGAAGTTCGCACCGAACCTAGGATGGCGTGATCTGGATGTCACGCCGTTGCTACCGAAAGAATGGACGTGGCCGGTCTACGTCGAAAACGACGTGCGGATGGGCACTTACGGTGAGTTCGCCCACGGTGCCGCGAAGGGTGCGATGCACGTCTTCGGGATTTTCGTCGGCACGGGTGTCGGTGGGGGCTTGATTCTGAACAAGGAGTTGTTCAACGGCTTCAACGGCCACGCCGGGGAGATTGGGCACACCATTATTCACTGGCGCCGTGGCACTTCGCTTGAAGCAATTGCCGGCCGGAAGTATCAAATGAAGCGAGCCAAGGAAATCCTGGATGATTCGCCGAAGCGGGTTCGCAAGGAATGGAAAGGCGTCGAGTTGGATAAAGTGAAGAGCGCCCAACTGGCGGAGTTCTACCAAAAAGATGACCCGGTGGCGGTCACAATCATCGACGAAGCGGCGCGGGCACTGGGCGCGAGTATCGGCAGTGTTGTGAACTTCATTAGTCCGGAAGTGATCGTGATCGGCGGCGGTGTCGCGGGCGCACTTGGGGAAAGTTTCATCGAACGCATCTGGGACTTCGCCCAACGCTACACGCTACCCGGTGCGACGGAAAATGTACGCTGCGTTGCTGCATCGTTGGGTGACGATTCCGGCATCATCGGCTGTGCGGCCTACGCCATGAGTAAAACAAAAACCGACTGATCGAGACGACTTCCTTCACACTACGAAAGCAAGAATCACGCATGAATCCGGATTGGCGCACTCGTTACGAACTCGCAATTGACGCGGCCCGCCAAGCGGGCGATTTAGCTAAGACGATCTTCGACGGAACGTTCGATGTCGAGATTAAAGCCGATCAAAGCCCGGTCACGATTGCGGACCGCAATGCCGAAGCGTTGATCCGCAAGATGGTCGGTCGGCACTTTCCGGGCGACGGCTTTTTGGGCGAGGAGTTTGGTGACGAGCCAAACACGACCGGCTACCGATGGGTGATTGATCCGATCGACGGCACGAAATCCTTCATCCGTAAGGTGCCGATTTGGGGCACATTAATTGGATTGGAATACCTCGGTGAACCGATCGGCGGGGCGGTGTACGTGCCGACGATGAACCTGATGTATCACGCCATTCGTGGTAATGGCGCTTACCGTGACAGCACTCGCATTCGTGTCTCGGATGTCGCTCAATTGACCGATGCCCACATGTGTTATTCCAGTGTGAACTGGTTCACGAAGGCCGGGCGGGAGCAACAATTTCTCGACTTGGCAGGCAAGGTGAGCCGGTCACGAGGCTTCGGCGACTTCTACGGTTTCATGCTGGTAGCGCAAGGCTCATTCGACTTCATGATTGACACCGGCGTGCATGAGTGGGACATCGCGGCGCTCATCCCTATTGTGGAAGAAGCCGGGGGGCGAATGACCAATTGGGACAACCAAGTGACCATTGATCGCCCGGACACGCTGGCCAGTAATGGAAAACTTCACGCCGAAGTGTTGCAAATTTTGACGCAATAATCGGGTGGCGGTGCATTCTTTAGTAGTGCTGCCTGTTGCCAAATGGGGCCGACAGGCCAACAATGCCGTAGATCCTGCCGGGTTCCCTTTCCCACGATGGAGTTTTGCCATGCGACCGTATCGACTGATTGCATTTTTGACCGGATTGCTTGCTCTCACCGCCTCAATGACCATGAGCCAAGCCCAAGATAAGGGCGAATGGACCACGATTAAGGGACAAGTGATTGTCAGCAAACCGGAGGAACCCAAGAAGGTCGAAGTCACGAACGACAAAGAGTTTTGCCTGAAGGACGGCGCGTTGACCTACGAAAACAAAATCGTGAACGCGAAATCCAAGGGGCTGAAAAACGTCATCGTCTGGCTGCGACCCGATACGAAGGACCGCAAAGACACGTTTCCCAAAGACAAGATCAAACCCGAACTCGCCAAAGTCGCGCCCAAGAACCACGTCATCGATCAACCCTGCTGCCAATTCGTGCCACGTGTTTTAGCGGCACGCACAGGCGACACACTCGAAGTGAAAAACAGTGCAACCGTCGCTCACAACACGAACTACAGCGGCGAACCTGCGTTCAACATTACCATCCCCGCCGGCAAGTCCCACAAAGTTGCCGAACCACTCGTGGCGCAATCCACGCCCATTCCGTTCAAGTGTGACATCCACCCCTGGATGGCTGGCCGGTTGCGGGTGTTCGACCACCCGTACTTCGCCATCACCGACGCTGACGGGAAGTTCGAGATCAAAGACGCACCCGCCGGCAAATGGCGTGTGGTGTACTGGCACGAAGACGGCTTCCACAAAGGTCGAGAAGGGGTAATTGGCGAAACCATCGAAGTCAAAGGCGCGACACTGGAACTGAAACCACTCGATTTCGAGTTCCCGAAGTAACACGGCACACCCAAGTCCATGAGCAGTCGAAGCCAACCCGATCGGGTTGGCTTAGTCTGTTGATGGACTGTCCGTACAAAGCGCCGCCGG
>JANLRE010000415.1:0-10966 GCA_031368205.1 Fimbriiglobus sp.
GGTGACCGTGGCTTATGGATTCTGGGACACGCACGGGAGCAACTTCAACTACTTGAAACAACACCTGCCGCTGTTCGATCGTGGCATTTCAGCACTGATTGAAGATTTGCACATTCGCGGCATGGACGAGGACTGCACGGTGGTCGTGTGGGGTGAATTTGGCCGCACGCCGAAGATTAACAAGGACGGCGGACGGGATCACTGGTCACGGGTCAACTCCGCACTGCTGGCGGGTGGCGGGATGCGAACCGGGCAAGTGATTGGCACGACCGATTCAATTGCCGGTGAAGCCAAAAACGATCCGATCCCTTACGCCAACGTCCTCGCCACCGTGTACCGCAACGTCGGCCTCGACCCGCACGGCATGGTCTACGATGTGTCGAACCGCCCGAACCCAATTCTCCCGAGCAGTGCCCAGGTGATCGACAAGGTTTACTAAATGGCGTGGCTCATGACTGGAACCAAAAAAAAGCCGACACCAAATTGGTGTCGGCTTTTGGGATACAACCAATTACGCACGGGCGGCGCGGCCGAGAAGCAGACCCACGCCGAGGCCGATCAACACGGATTGAATCGGGTATTTCCGAATCATTTCGTTCAGTTCTTTGCCAAAGTCTTTCGCCGTGTCGGCAGTGGCCGCGTAGGCGTCGTCTGCCCACTTCTCGACTTTGTGAGCCGCATCCCCGGCAGCAGCTTGAACCTTGTCCTTCACGTCGGTCGCCGTGTGCGAAACCCCGTCTACGACGGCTTGGGCATTATTCTTAACGGCGTCAACAACTTGACCAACCGTGTTCGGTGCGTTGTGCAGTGCTTGGTCGGCAAATGACTTTGCCTTGCCCGCAGCGGTATCAATCCCGGAATTGACGCGATCTTTAACATCAGCCATGATTAAATCCCTCAAATAGGTGTCTATCGGCGGGTTGTTCTGTTACTCGCCAACCGAGTTATTTCAAAGCACGTCTCGTGCCAACGGTTCTGGGAACTGATTCGGCTGCCGAGCGTGCCGCTTTTTGAGTCGTGGGCAGGACCGAAACCCATGCGGTTAAGTGGCTCAACGTCTCGGTGATCGTATTGGCGACAATGTCGGCCCCTACGTCGCGGAATTGCTGGGATTCGCCTTCGACAACTGGCCCCCAACGCCCGACCACGACGTGCAAACCGGGGAACCGTGCTTTGATACGCTTCAACAAATACCGCGTATGAGCCAACCCACCGGGAGAAATTGTGGAGATTAAAACGATACTCGGAACCCTGACTTCGATTTGTTCGAGGATTTCGGAAGCTAGGGTCGCAACGGCCACTACTTCGACTTCCCATTTGATCGGGTCTAACAGTCGAGCCATTAACTCCACCCCGACGCGATCGAGTTCGTCGCGTGCGGGACAGGCTAACACGCGGACGCGGGAATCAGTTGTGGCAGTCTTCGTCGCCGGCGGTGTGGAATCTTTTTTGGCTTCAGCCACTTCTTCAGTGATTTCTTGAGTCGCTCGCAACATGAACGCGAGTTCCTCGTCCGAGAGATTTCCACGCTCGACGTCACGCCGCGCTAATGCCAACGCGGGGATCACGACTTTGTCATAAAGCTCTGCGGGGCTAAGCGTCTCGGCTTCGGCCAAAATAATGGAGGTCGCCTCATCCTGATCGCGCGCCGATAACCGCTGGTAATATGCCACCGGCGGTTTTAGCACTGGCTCGTCGCCGAGTAACACGTCAAGGAATTCAAACTGCGGTGCGTACCGACCAAGAACAAGCAGGCACATTGTGAGTGGGCCGGACAAAATCAAACCGATTGGCCCCCACATGAACGACCAGAACGCCGCCGCCACGAGTTGTGCCACCGGGGATAGCCCCAGACTGGACCCGTAAAAACGCGGTTCCAGGACGTTGTTGTAAACCACTTCGACAGCCATGTAGAGACCGACCACCCCCATCGGCTGCCACCAGTTGTCGGACATGGCCACCGTAAAAGCGGTTGGCAACAACAGGCCCACCCAGGTTCCGATGTAGGGGGCGTAGCGCATGATGAACGCAATCAGCCCCCATAACAATGCGTGGCTAACGCCGAGCGCCAGTAGCCCTGCTGCGATAATGATCCCGAACGTCCCGTTCAGGAGCAGTTGCGCGAACAAATACCGGCTAATCCGATGCGACCCGTCGTCGATCGCTTTCGTGGATGTTGTCACCCGCCCGTGGCCAATCAACCGGAGCATTCTGTTGCGGAGGTCTTCCTTTTGCAGAAGCATGAAGATGACCAGAACGAACCCAAAGGCGATTTGCCCAACGGCTTCCACGGCGGGGTTCGCATACCCCTGAACGTTGGCGATCCAGGACGGTTGACGCCGATCAATCACCACCGTGTTGACGGGCGGTGGCGAATTTTCATCGGCTGGCTTGGGTTCGTCGGCATTCATCGGTTGTTGAATTGCCGCTGAGAGATCGTTAATCATCTGAGTCAGGCGGTCATCGGAATGGGCGGCCACCCACACTTTTACGCCTTCGATCTTGGCTTTCAAATTCTGGGTTTTACTCGGCAAGCTTTGAGTCAGACCTGCCATTTGCACCGCGACAACCCAGCCCGTAAATCCCACCAACAGCACGGAGGCGCCCACGACAACGGCCACGGACAGTGTCCGACCCAGGCCCCGCCGGTGAAGGATGTTGACAACGGGCGCAAGGACATAAGTCAAAAACACCGCGAGCGTAATGGGGATCAGAATGGCGCGGGCAAAGTACAACACGCCCGCCAGCAAGACCGCAACCACGGTCATGGCTAGGGCAATGTTCATCCGTTGCCAGTCGGACTTCAGGGTACGTTGGCTCATGGTCGTATTGACTCGGAAGCGGGGAGACGTTGGTTGAGTGCGCAGTGATGGGATCAACACATTGCAAGCGCAATGCCGGGTGAGTCGGAGGTGTCGAGGAAGTGTGAGAACGAAGAAGTGAGGGGTGGGAACGCCGTGGCCGACCGTCTTCACACAGTCACTGGCAAACGAACGGTAAATTGGCTGCCGGTTCCGACCCCTTCGCTGTGGGCTTCGACCGTTCCGTTGTGGAGTTCTACGATGCGGCGCACGAGCGTTAGGCCGATTCCCAACCCCCCTTGCGCACGGTTGAGGGACCGATTGACCTGCGTAAACATCTCGAAAACTTGGGGGAGTACCTCCGCTGGGATTCCGATCCCGCTATCCTTGACGCAAACGGTGACCTGGGAATCCGTCCGCTCAGCGCCAAGCAAAATGGTTCCTCCCCGCTCCGTGTATTTTGCGGAATTGTTCAACAAGTTCGCAAAGACCTGGGACAACCGCATTCGGTCCCCAAAGACCTTGAGGGGCGTGGTGGGAACGGACACCGATAGCGTCAAGTCGGCCTTGTCGATTAGCGGTTGACTCGTCTCGATCGCCGTGGTCAACACGTCGGCGATTTCGAGCGGCTCCAAACGAAGCGACAACTTCCCACGGGAAATCCGCGATACATCCAGTAGATCGTCGATCAGCCGGACCATGTGGCAGACTTGCCGATCCATGACTTTGCGGCTTTGTTCGATGGCCGTGAGATTGTGCGGAGCGAGTTGCATGATGGCGAGGGCATTGCGGATCGGGGCCAGCGGGTTACGTAATTCGTGGGCGAGTGTGGCCAAAAACTCGTCCTTGCGGCGATCCGCTTCCCGTAACGCATCGTTGGCGCGGGCTAGCTCTTCGGTACGCTCCTGCACCTTGCGTTCAAGCTCGGCTTCGGACCGCTTCTGTTGAAGGGCGAACCGGATGGAGCGTTCCAACAGAATCGGGTCGAGACGGTCTTTCTCCAAGAAGTCTACCGCCCCGGCTTCCATCGCGGCCCGATCGACGGACGTTGCCCCTTGCCCCGTCAGCAGGATCATCGGCCCGGTGCTGTTCCGCGCCTGGACTTCTCGAAGAAGCTCAAGCCCCGTCCGGTCGCCCAGTTGGTAGTCGATCAGGTAGATGTCGTACCCGCCCCGACAGATTGTTTCGAGGGCGTCTTGGTAATTCGGAATCCAGTTCAATTGGAAGGACGCAGACGGTATGTCCGCTAGCAGATCGCGGGTGATGAGGTAGTCGCCCCGGTCGTCATCGACCAAGAGAACCCGCACCGGCTGTCCGTCGTTCACGTTAGTTGCCATTGTCTGGTAACTCCACGATTTCAAGCCAGTACTTACCGAGGGCTTTCACGACATCAATTAGCCCTTCAAACGTGACGGGCTTGGCGATGTAAGACGTGGCCGAGAGGTTGTAGACTCGTTCAATATCTTCTTCGGCCTTCGAGGTCGTGAGGATGATAATCCGGATCGTCCGAAACAGCGGATCCTGTTTAATTTCGGTGAGCGATTCTCGACCGTCTTTCTTCGGCATGTTCAGGTCGAGCAAAATAATGCTAGGACGAGGAGCCGTCGCAGGGTCGGAATAATTGCCCCGGTGGTACAGGTAGTCCATCAGTTCTTCGCCGTCCTTGACGAACCGCAAGTCGTTCACCAACCGGCTTTCGTCGAAGGCTTCCTGGGCCATTTTGCGGTCTTCGGCGTCGTCGTCCGCCATCAAGATGGTGACCGGCTTTTTGCTTTTTTGCATGGCTGAAGTCTCCAGGGGGCGCGATCAATTGGCTTGACGCGCGGACAGGGTCACGGTGAAAACCGCACCCTCACCGGGACAGGTCCGTGCCGTGATGGTGCCGCCGTGCCGCTCCACTATCTTACGACAGACGGCCAAGCCCACGCCGGTCCCTTCGTATTCATCCCGACCGTGCAACCGCTGAAACATCTGAAAAATCCGGTCGAGGTACTTTTCATCGAACCCGATGCCGTTGTCGATCACGTCGATCGTGACCAACGCAGAATCGGATACGCAAGATGATTCCGAATCCTGGATCCGCTGGCGGATTTGCACCACCGGCGGCACACCAGGACGATGAAACTTGATGGCGTTGCTCAGCAAGTTCTGGAAGAGTTGCCGCATCTGCACCGGGTCGGCGGCGATCATGGGCAACGGGCCGACCTCAATCGTGGCCTTAGTCTGGCGGATGCGAACGTCCAAGTCGGAAATCACTTCCTCCAACAACGTGTTCAGTGCCACGACGCGGAAGGTCACGGGTTTGACGCTAATCCGCGAAAAGGTTAACAAGTCGTCAATCAGTTGCCGCATTCGCGTGGCCGACGACCAGATCCCGTCCAAGTATTCTTTGCCACCGCCTTCAATCGTGGCGGTGTACTTGGTGCGGAGGCGATCGCCGAACGCCTGAATCTTCCGCAGCGGTTCTTGGAGGTCGTGGGATGCAACATACGCGAATTGCTCCAGTTCCTGGTTACTGCGACGCAGCTCCGCTGTGAGACTCTTGAGTTGTTCCTCGGTTTTGATCCGCTCCGCGACTTCATCACGAAGATGGCCAACCACGGACCGCAGTTCCTCGGTCCGCGCCTGGACTTGTTCGTCGAGGTTGGTCATCATCTGTTTACGATCGTGAATGTCCGTCGAAGTCCCGTACCACTTGACGATACGCCCTTTCGGGTCTTGATGAGGGACGGCACGCGCGAGAAACCACCGATACTGACCATCTTCGCCCCGCAAACGGTATTCCGTTTCGCAGGGTTTGCCGGACGAAAGTGATTGCTTCCACACTGCTTCTGCTGACTTCTTGTCGTCCGGATGCAGGGCCACTACCCACCCCTTACCCAGAGACGCGGCAACATTTAACCCCGTGTAGTTCTGCCATTGTTTGTTAAACGATTCCGCAGTTCCGTCAGTATGTGTAGACCACACGATGTGCGGAACGGCTTCGGTCAACGTGCGAAACTTCTCGACGTTCGATCGGGCTTCCCGCTCCGCGATCAACCGACGGTTCAGTTCCCGGCGCACGAGAACGTAAGCCACCGCCACCATCCCAATGGTTAGCCCGCCACCCACGAGATTGGTCACCACGGTCGCGCGTTGCTTGGATTCGGCTAGGATTTGACGTTCCCGCAGGCGGACATCCTCCTGAACTACCAAGTGTTGAACACCATTACGGACCTGATCCATCAATTTCTTGCCAAGGTCGGTTTTCACCTGATCATGGGCCGCGTCACGTCCAATGGTTCGGTGGATTTTGAGCGAGTTGTTCATCTCGGCTTCTTTCGCGGCCATTTGACTGGAAACTTCCTGGAGTTCCATCAGTTTGGCCGGATTGTCTCCGAGCAGTCGATTTAATTCCGTGAAGCGCAACGGCAGGCTCGTGGCACCCTTGTTAAATGGTTCCAAATAGGCGTCGCGGCCAGTAATCATAAACCCACGATGACCTGTTTCCATGTTGAGCAAATCAGTCAGCAAGTCATCCAAATTTTGTTTGATCGCCATCGACTCGGAAACGATTTGATTGTTATTGATGAGCACCCGAACGTTGTAATTTGAGACCGCAGCATTGGCCCCTAAGCTCAAAATGGCAACAACCCAGACTCCAGTGACCCAGTGCGACGTTCCCCACATACTTTTCTCCAACAATGGTGTACCTGGGGTATCTCTGCGTTCAACCCTAGAAACCTGGGGTGTCGCTACGCTGAACCCCAGAAACCTGGGGTATCGCTACGCTCAACCCCAGGCTGATTGCTGGCATCCCTTCAGGATGCCTCAGGTTGTTTTTATCCCGTAGGGATTGCAGCCATTAGCCTGGGGTTGAGCGTAGCGACACCCCAGGAACCTACCACCCCGTTCACAACGACCCCGGTAGGGGTCGCAGTGCAACCCGAACCCCGTCACGTAGACCGATGCACTAGAGGGATAGCGTTCGTGTTGCATTGACACGAATCCTCTACTTAACAAAATGCGCAACGGATTGCACGCTGGATGGCACGAAGTTTGCCTAAAATGGCACCATCGTTACTTCCCAAAATGAGAAGCCCTATGCCTACTCCGAGTCCAACATCAGTTGCCCCCATTAGCACACCTGCGATTCAGCGAGTCCTCGTCGTCGAAGACTTGGAAGACACGCGATCGTCGCTTCAGCAGTTGATCCAACTTTCCCTCGGTTTGGAAGTGGACGTTGCGGAAAACGGCAGCCGAGCGCTGGAGTTGTTAACGGAATGCTATTATAGCCTTGTTATCACAGACCTCCGAATGCCAAAAATGGGTGGCATGAAGTTGCTCGAAGAAATTCAGGCCCGCAAGCTCCCCGTCACCGTAATCGTTTCAACCGGGCACGGCGGTGTCACCGAGGCCGTTCAGGCGATGCGCATGGGGGCTTACGACTTCCTCACCAAACCACCTGATCCGCAACATCTGTGCCTATTGATCGAACGCGCGTTGCGAGAGCGTCAACTTCAAGACGAAGTCGCGGCACTGCGACTGCAACTTCAGGGGCGCCATACCTTCCAGAATGTCATCAGCAAAAGCCCACAAATGCACGACGTTTTCGAGCTGATCGGCTACGTGGCGCCGACAACATCGACGGTCTTAATCGGCGGTGAAACGGGAACGGGCAAAGAACAGATTGCCCGCGCGATTCATCAAGCCTCGGCGGCCACCCGGTCCGGCCCGTTCATACCGCTCAACTGCGCAGCGGTGCCGGAGACGTTGCTTGAAAGTGAGTTGTTTGGCCACGAAAAGGGTTCCTTCACCGGGGCCGTTAGCCAACGCAAGGGGCGCTTTGAACAGGCCCATCTCGGGACACTGTTTCTCGACGAAGTCGGCGACGTGCCGCCGTCGATGCAAGTGAAGCTATTACGGGTGCTCCAGGAGCGGACCTTGGAGCGAGTGGGCGGATCGGAGACGATTCCCATCGACGTGCGCGTCATCGCGGCCACGAATCGACCGCTGGAAAAGATGGTCAAAGACGGCACGTTCCGGGAAGATTTATTTTACCGCCTGAACGTGATCCGCCTGGATTTGCCCCCGTTACGTGAGCGCATCGAAGATATCCCCGTGTTGACGGCACACTTTGCGCAGAAATATGCGCGACCCGGTCAACCCGCTCCGGTTGTTAGCCCCGAGGCGATGCAAGTGTTATTGGCCAACAACTGGCCTGGGAATGTCCGGCAGCTCGAAAACGCGATCGAGCGGGCGTGTGTGACGGCCCGTGACGGTGTAATTCAGCCCGCGAATTTACCGACCGACATCGGTCAACGGACCTCTGGTACGAAACACCTGTTGCAAGTGGACCTCAACCGGAGTTTGCCGGAGCAAGTTGCGGAAATTAGTACGGCGTTTGAAGAGCGGTACCTACGAAAAGCGCTGCGCAAAACACGCGGTCATGTCGGGAAGTGTGCCGCCATCAGCGGGCTGTCCCGTCGCAGCGTGACGGAGAAAATCGGTCAATTCAAGATCGACAAAAGTGAATTCAAGCGGGACTGAACGAACGAAAACGGGACGGTAGCGAACACCATGTTTGTGTCCGCTACCGTCCCGTTTTCGTTATCCGCCGGACTTGCGTCCGCCACCCAAAAGCAATGCGATCCCGCCTACGACTGCAATACCGCCGACGACCGGGGGAATCCAAACGGTTTTCTCGCGGTCGGCAGTGATCTGGACTGGTCCCGCATCGACAATGGATTCACGGGTGACATATGTGAAACCCTGATAACCTAGTGCCAGAGCACCAAGAATAATCAGGATGATACCGAGCATACGCATAGCAAAGTTCCTTTTAGAGTGTCATTCCCGAGCGGCTTGGGTACCGACCGTTGAATGGATTGGTAGGGTCAGACGGAACGTCGGCGGAATTTCCCGCTGGCGCTGTGTGCGATTGAACAAAGTTATCGAGCAGTTTCGGAATCTGATCGTTCACGGTTTGCTGGATCGAAGCCGAGGCGGATTCGACCGCCCGTTCGCCCACTTTGAACAACTCTTGGCCAACCCGAGTCAGCACCGCATCCCAAACGCTCGGCCCGGATGATCGGGCCGGTTCGGCAGCGCGCACAGGCTGATAAGCCGGTGCAAAAGGAGCGGATGCCGGCGCTGCGGCAGCCTGGCGAGAGCGGAAGAACAGAAGTCCGGCGACGAAGCCGACGGCCAATGCGCTACCCACTGCCACGAGCGGATTTTCCCGAACTCGTGCCGTCACGTCCAAGGTTTGCTTCACGGAATCGGTCACGGAAGTCACGGACTCGGTGACCGTGTCTTTGACGGTGTTGACCGTGTCGTGCATGGCCGACTTCACCGTTTCAACCGTATCTTGAACGACAGTGGTGGCGGATTGAATCGTCCCGACAACTTGTTCTTCCAAAGCCGAGACTTTGTCGGTCAAGGATTGTCGCGTTTCTTGCATCCGCTGTTCGATTAGTTCTGGTGATTCGTCTTCCACGAGAGATTCTCCTGAAGGGCGTTGAAGGATTTGACGGGGAGTGGGTTAAATTTCTCGAACGCCCGCTTACCCAAGTAAAGCGAGATTCCACCCACCACGAGAAACGTGAAGCCAACGATGGCCCAACACGCCCAGACGGGCAATGTCGGGAACAGCCACCCCAACAGGGGAACCAAGCTCATGAGCAAAAAGAACCCGCCGAGGGCTGTCAGAGCCGCACCGAAGCCCATGTAAGCGGCGGCGTTGGCGGTTCGCCGGACATCGTCTTTAATCTCGGCCCGGAGCATCTCGACTTGTTGCCGAACGAGCGTCTGGCCGTCGGAAAGAATTCCCGAGACCAGTTCCGTCATAGTCGAGGACGGCGCGTTCGTAGACCGCCCCAGGTCGTTCGGTATTTGAGTGTCGATCATGTCAACCTCCTGGATAAAGAGTTCACCACCAACACAAAGCAACTGATGTGCCAAGCGCGGTAGGAAACGATCCCAGGTAGGTATGCTTTTCTGCTGACAGGGGATGTAGGCGGTTATTCGACCAGCCGGGCGTCGCACCAGTTGACATCATCTTGGACATCGCCACCGGAGCCGAAATCGACGAGGAGCGTGAATTGACGGGCTTTCGTCACATCAATCGAAAGCGTTTTGGGAAGTGTCTGTGCGGTCATGCGTTTCAACCCGTCGATCGGTATTTCCTTGCCATCGACGGAGATTGTGATGTCAACCGCACCGCGTTTTCCGGAATACGCATCCAGGCCCACGACGGTTTCAAAACGACGGTATTTGCCAGCCAAATCGTAGACCAGCGTGGTGCGGGAATGTGTGCCAAGTCCCTTGTCGAACGTCTGGACGCCGAACGGGCTG
This sequence comes from Fimbriiglobus sp., assembly GCA_031368205.1. Taxonomy (GTDB): domain Bacteria; phylum Planctomycetota; class Planctomycetia; order Gemmatales; family Gemmataceae; genus Fimbriiglobus. The sequence goes on from JANLRE010000415.1 coordinate 10,137, forward strand.
TTGAGTCGCAGCGGCTGCCCGTGAACATTGCGATCGGCAACCGACAGCCACTTCAACTCGCCGAACTGTTCGACGGTTTCTTGCTTGGGTTTCAGATCAGACAGGTACGTCGCTTTCCCGCCGTGAATGTCCAGCGCGATCACCTCATTCAGCGGAATTTGCACGCTAGCGCCGAACGCAGATGTGCCGGAAATCAGGGTGGCATCGGCTTGCGCTGCGTTCAACGTGATCCGCGTGCCGTTGGCCAACACCAGCTTCGCATAGGACGTTTTCGGCTTACGAATCCGTGCCAAAGTCGGATCAAAGACAATGGCACTGAGCTTCGCTAGCGGCACGCCGTCGCTGCCCTTCATCACAACGGTGGCCGGGTCCGTGGTCAACCGTTCGATCGTGCCGCGTCGGGTGTCGCCACTTCGCAGCACCAACACGTCTTCTTTGCCAGAATCCAGTATGGTTTCGGTCGGCGATGTGAACCAGACACTCCGGATGGTGGAAAGCGGGATGGTCCAGGCGTTCCCGTTCGTCGGCATCAATTGAAGTGCCCGCGAATCCCCACCCGTCACCCGACCGGCGATGCGATCCCCGTTCGCCAGGATCACCATCGGTTGCGTCGGCAAATCCGGGAGAGCCACCCCGACACGGCGTAGGCTAACCAGTTGCCCCGCCACAACGGGTGGCCCCGACTTCCAAACGACCTCCCACTCCGCACCAATTTTCGCCACGACCCCGGACGACATCGTCCCCTCGGTGGTCATCGCTAAAAACTGCGGCTCCGACGCGACGGGCGGAGCCGCCAACAAAACGGTAAGGGCGACGAGTAGCTGCGCCAT
>JANLRE010000946.1:0-2351 GCA_031368205.1 Fimbriiglobus sp.
TTGCGGAGCATCGGCGGGTTGTAGTAGATGCCTTGGCCGGGCAGGATGTCCCAGTGGTCAAACCCGACCGGGTCACTGACGAGGTGCCACTTCCCAATCACCGCCGTTTGATACCCGGCGGCTTTGAGCAGCTTCGGAAACGTGACTTGGCTGCTATCGAACTTGCTGTTGGTGTTGTTGTAGAACCCGTTCGCGTGGCTGTACTTGCCCGTCATCACGGTCGCCCGACTCGGCCCGCAAATGCTGTTCGGCACCAAGCAGCGATCGAACCGCATCCCGCCCTTCGCAATGCGATCCAGGTTCGGCGTCTCCAATAACTTCAACGGGTGCCCATACTCACTAATCGCCTGATACGCATGGTCGTCACTGAAGATAAACACAATGTTCGGCGGCGACGCGTGCGCCGGGGCGGACAGCACAAGCCAAGCCAGCAAGGTCAAGCCAAGCACACGGAACCGCATGGGAGAAGCCTCAGGAAGTCTACACAGGAGAGAGTTACACAACAGCGAGCACGAAGGACGAAGGTGTCACTCGATTCTCTGGGCCTATTAAAAACCATTCACCGCAGAGTCGCAGAGGGCGCAGAGCAATCAAAAAAAAAGTCATAAATGTTTTCTCTGCGCCCTCTGCGTCTCTGCGGTGAACATTCTTGTTTTGACCCCCAGAGCTTTTAGCTACACCCTGTGGATTTCTCGGTGTTCTCGTTGCTGTGTGGTGGACGATTCTAAACCGACTCGTCGCTGAACACAAACACTGGCTCGATTCCGGGGCCACGCAGCAAGCAGCCGGTGAGGGGTTCTCTCGTGCCGCCGCTGGTGTCGATGCAGATGCGGACTGGGTTGGCGTCAGGGTGCTTGGTGTACTCGTGGCCGCTGACTTGCGTTTTGCCGGGAAACGGCAAGGGGTTGCGGGACGACTTGCGGTCGGCGCCGATCCAGACGGGGTAGTCGGGCGTGAACAGTCGGTCGGTTTTCGTGCCGAACTTCGGGTTCACGACGGCGCGGTCCCAAATCTTTCGCCGCAGGCATTCAAGCTGCACCGTGGCCGGGCAATCGAGTTCGTGCGACAACCCGCAGTGCAAAAACAGATGCCCGGTCGCTTCGACGACCCACGGCAAGTTGGCGAACAATTCCCGGTGGCTGGGCGGCATCGTTTCCTTCAATTCCGCCAGATCCTGCTGCCAATTCTGGTACGTGAAGTAATCCGGCGTGCGCCCGAGGTAGCTTTCAAAGGTGTACTTGTGGTCGTAGGAATCGCCGTACCGCTTGACCCAGTATTCGGACGGCTCCAGGCCATCCAACCCTGCCGCCCGGACCAGTGCGAGGTCGTGGTTGCCCATGACGCAACTGCTGCCGGGCTTCGCGTGGAGTAGCTCCAACACCCGATCGACCAGTTCCCGCACGGCGTTAGTGCGGTCCCCGAGGTCGCCGAGGAACACCAGCTTGGCGGTCGGCCACTCCGGGAGTTGTTCCAGTTTCGCCACCAGTTTATTCAACCACTCGACCCGACCGTGCAAGTCGCCGATCGCAACGACGGGGTAATCAACAGTCGTAGGCAGCTTCATGCTGATGAGACATCCTTCAAGGGCCGCGAGTTCGCCTGGGCCGACGAATCCGGGAAGTTTCAGGGGGCGGAACTGCCGAGCGGTCTTTCCCCGGTGGGGTGTCCGGGTTACAGTTCACACTACATCGTCACGAGGCGTTTTACGGCCCCGCACCGGGCCGGGTAGGGAGTGGACACCGATGAAGGTCGAACTGTACGGGCTGACGATGGAAACCCCTGGCGTCACGTTCTACCTCTGGTCCCCGTGGCGCTGCTCGGCGCTGGAACACCGGCTGTTTGAAGCGATGAAGACCCTGCCCGGCGCGGAATTTGAACCCGCCCCCGACGAGTTGCAAGTTCACATCGAAGAGACGAAAGCGTGGCGGCAGGCCGTGCAGAACATTTCGCGGGTGCTAAAAGGGTGGCAAGAAGAGGCCGCCGACACCGGCACCGAAAAGCGAAGCTGGCGGTGGTTGCTCGAAGCCGACACGGACGCCAACGGCTACGACTTGCAGAACGAAAAAACCTGCTTCTGGGCCTTCGTGCGGCTTTCCCTAGACCGTGGCGGCCCCGGCGAACCGGAGAAGGGCGAAGACGTAGACCTCAACGGCTTCGGCGTCTGCGTCTGGGGCGCGGACGAAGATTGAACGGAGTAACGGAATCGGGTGGTTCGCCGGAAGAAACGACACCCACCCCACCCGTAGCGGGGAATTTTCCGGCTAGACCCACCCTGTGGGGTGCAGCTAAAATCTCTGAAAGTCAAAGACAAGAATGTTCACCGCAGAGTCGCAGAGAACGCAGAGCAATCC
>JANLRE010000423.1:0-11182 GCA_031368205.1 Fimbriiglobus sp.
CGGCACCGCTTGCAAACCGAGTCGAGAAAACGTGCCATGTTGTGGTGTTTTGGCCAGCGGCCAATTGAGCAGGGGTCAAATAAACCGAGTGAAATCAGTGTTCGTCGTCCGGATTCCTTGGCGAACCCCAGAGTCGTGACAGGGACGGTTGTGGCAAGCACAACCCCAGAACGACGCCGGTGGGCCGGAGTCAACACCGCGTTCGGCGTTGACCAAGGACCACCGGCCACTGACCACTACAAACCAACCAAATTAGACGCGCCGCTTTTTGGGCGGGCGACAACCGTTGTGAGGAAGCGGGGTGACATCTTCAATTGCTTTGACGTTCAACCCGGCCGCTTGCAAGGCGGTGATCGCCGATTCTCGGCCAGCACCGGGGCCTTTCACACGAACTTCAATTTCCTTCACGCCGAACTTGGACGCTTTCGAGGCGGCTTCTTCCGCCGCCCGTTGGGCGGCGAACGGGGTGCTTTTGCGACTTCCCTTGAAGCCAACAGCACCACCAGAAACCGCACACAGCGTGTCGCCGTTCGTGTCCGTAATGGTCACGATCGTGTTGTTGAACGTCGATTGCACGTGGGCAATGCCCCGGCTGACGTTGCGACGCGCTTTTTTCTTCTTACTCTTGGCCATTTTAGTAGTGGTCAGTGGTCAGTGGATAGTGGATAGTTAAGAGTGTTAGCAGTAGTGATTGGCAATCAGGCAGCAACTGAGTCGTGAAAGTGAGATTGGGTGGTTAATTTCCGAGCAAACCAACCACCAACTACTCTGCACTGTCTTCTGCTTACTGACCACTTATCACTAACCACTACCCACTATTTGTCCTTAACGCCCTTCTTACCGGCGACGGTCTTGCGAACGCCTTTGCGGCTGCGGGCATTTGTCTTCGATCGTTGGCCGCGAACGGGCAGGTTCTTCCGGTGTCGTTCGCCGCGATAAGATTTGATTTCCTTCAATCGCTGAATGTTGCCGCCGTCAAACCGACGCAACGCACCTTCGACGAGGTAGTCTCGGTCGATGATGACTGCCAACTTCGCTACTTCATCGTCACTGAGTTCGGACGCGCGACGTTGTGGGTCTACGCCCACCTTTTCGCACAATTCCAAAGACGTGGTCGGCCCGATTCCCTTGAGATACCGCAAGGAAATGTGGGTCGGCTTGTTGGACGGAATATCGACGCCTTGAATACGTGGCATGGTGATCTCGCTCTTAGCCTTGTCGTTGTTTGTGGCGTGGATCTTCACAGATGACACGAACGACGCCATGCCGCTTAATCAGCTTGCATTTATCGCAAATGCGTTTCACGCTAGTCCGGACTTTCATCGAGCCGACCTCAAAATCACTTCTGCCGTCAGGTCAGGGAAACCATCAAATTAGCAGCCGTCCCCATTTCGGCAAGTCCGACCGGCACGAAAAATGCGCAGGATTTAACGAGAACACCCTCTCGAACTTGGAGAAGGCGTTCTCGCTTCCGTCTACTGCATTAGTAATCGACGTCAACTGTCCCGTTGCGGCGGAAGTGGACTTCGACTTCTTTGCGCCCGTAGTCGAACTCAAAGTACCGGCGGCCATGTTTCACTTTTGGGCACCCACAATTGGCGGGCAACGTGAAGCAGACTTGCACGGGTTGGCACGTGACCGGGTGAACGATCCACACGTGGTGAACGCCCGACGTGGGTTGGAAGCAACGCACGAATTGCTCGATCGTCATCGGCGGTTGATGATGGGGCACCAGCACAACTGGGCCGGGCGAAAACACTGGCGGGTGAGCCGGGGCAACCAAAGCCAAGCTAAGCAAAATCGCGTTCATAGTCGTACATCCTGTGAGGTTTCCGAAGCGAGCCGGCCGCTGGTCCGTTCGCTTCGTTCACTTCCTTGACGCAAACTTGAGCGAAAGTTGCGCGAAATCTAGGATTTGGAGCTGGTCGGGAACAAGCCACTAGCATCCGACCCAACAATCGGCGATACTACCAACACCTGCCTGACCCCGATTCGACTTGTCCGAACCCTCCGAGGGCGCACATGGCGCCGTTTTCCAAACTGCTGCTGACACTTGCTGTTCTCGCCGGGACGGGTGTTCTACACGCGACCGCTGATGACACTCGCAACCATTGGGCGTTTCAACCGATCACGAAGCCAGCGCTTCCCACCGTGCCCGATGCGGCATGGGTGAAAACGCCGATTGATGCGTTCATCCTGGCCAAGTTGACCGCGAACGGGATGAGGCCATCCGCGCCTGCTGATCGGCGGACGTGGATGCGGCGGGTGCATTTCGATCTACTCGGGTTGCCGCCTTCGATTGAAGATGTCGAAGCGTTCCTCCACGACACGTCGCCGGACGCCGAGGCGAAGCTCGTTGAGAAACTGCTTGCATCGCCGCACTACGGCGAACGCTGGGGCCGACATTGGCTTGATGTCGCCCGCTACGCCGACAGCAACGGACTGGATGAAAACATCGCCCACGGCAACGCTTGGCGGTACCGCGACTACGTGATTCAAGCGTTCAACAGCGACAAACCGTATGACCAATTCTTGCGCGAGCAAATCGCGGGAGACTTGCTACCCCCCACGAACGAGGCGACCCGACGCGAGCAACTCGTCGCCACCGGCTTCCTGGTCCTCGGGCCGAAGGTGCTGGCCGAACCGGACGAACGCAAGATGGAACTGGACATCGTCGATGAGCAAATCGACACGCTGGGCCGCAGTGTCATGGGGTTGACACTCGGCTGCGCCCGCTGCCACGATCACAAGTTCGACCCCATCAGTATGCCGGACTACTACGCCCTGGCCGGGATTTTTACCAGCACCAAGACGATGGACAGCTTCACGAAAATCGCCAAGTGGCACGAACACCCGATCGGCAGCCCCGCCGAGATTCAACGCCAAGTCGATTACGACGCGAAGATTGCCCGCGTGCAAAACTCGATCAAGGTGCTGAAACCCAAGATCGACACCGATGCCAAGGTGGAAGTGAAGAAACTCCAAGCCGAACTCGCGGCACTGATCAAGGCACCTGTGGTGGGGCCATCCGCTATGGGCGTCACCGAAGGGATCACCGCTGACGCGCCGCTGTTGCGGCGGGGCAACCCGACCCAACCCGGCAAACCCGTGACGCGCCGATTCCCCACGGTGCTAACCCGTGACAATGCGGTGTCACTGCCGGTGAAACAGAGCGGCCGCCTCGAACTGGCCGACTGGTTGACACGCCCCGAACACCCGCTGCCGGCGCGCGTGATGGCGAACCGCGTCTGGCGGTGGCACTTCGGCCAAGGTCTCGTGCGGTCCGTGGATAACTTCGGGTTGATCGGCGAAAAGCCGTCGCACCCGGAACTACTCGATTGGCTCGCCACCGAATTCACCAATTCAAATTGGTCCGTGAAACACCTGCATCGGGTGATCGTACTGTCCGCAACGTACCGCCAATCGTCGCTGCCGAACAGTACCAACCTGGAACGCGATGCGGACAACCAACTGCTGTGGCGATTCGCCCCGCACCGCTTGGAAGCGGAGGCGATCCGCGATTCCCTGCTCGCGGTCAGCGGCCAACTCGACCGCACGATGGGCGGGCCGTCGATCACCCACGTGAAGAACCGCGAGTTCTTTTTCGACCACACTTCGACGGACAAAACGAACTACGACAGCCGCCGCCGTGCCGTGTATCTGCCCGTCGTGCGGAACAACATCTACGACCTGTTTCAACTCTTCGACAGCACGGACGGCACGGTCATCAACGGCAACCGCGTCACGACCACGGTCGCCACGCAAGCCCTGTTTTGGATGAACAGCGAACTCGTGATGACCAGCGCCGACGCGATGGCGAAGAAGCTCCTCGCCGCGAAACTCGACGACACTCAACGTGTCGAACGGCTTCTTGCAACCACCCACCTGCGGCCCGCAACTGCCAGCGAAGTGCAACGCTACACCGCCGCCGTCAACCGCTTCGACGACCAACTCAAACCCACCGAACCGCACGCCGACAAACGCCGCCTCCGCGCTTGGTCCCTGGTGTGCCAAGTCGTGTTGGCGTCCAATGAATTCGTCACCGTTCAGTGAACAAGCGTGGTCATGGCAAATTGAATAGTGCATTTTCGGTATCGTTCTGGCGTGTTTTTTTAGCCGACGCGCAACTTCAAAAACGCGCGAGCGAGGGGTTTGATCGGCCTCTCGCTGGCGCGTCGGGGTAACAAAAACGCAACATTAAAACTGATAATGCTCTAGCAGCCAGACTACGTAGGTCGCGGTCAACTCGTTGATGATCGGCTCCGCCGCTTGGGTCGAGTGGTCAGTAATCCAGGCAAAATGCGGGACTAACGCGGTCGTAACGATTCAACGCTTTCTGCTTCAGATCGGCGCCGGTGGTGTCGATGTTTAGATTAAGTCGAAACAGGACGGTTGTGCTGATTACTACCGGAGCGGAGTGCGATGCACTTGGGAACCGCGTTGCTAACCCATCGGGCTGGGACTTGGGGCGCACTGTTGGTGTTGCTCAGTGGCTGTGCGTTGCAACGGTCGGGTACGCAATCGCCCGTCGCTGCCGGGCTGAACACCCGCGACCTTGTGGACGTGGCCGCTCAGAACGCCCCGAACCGCTTGGACGACGTGGACTTTCGGTTGAAGCAAGCGGAGAAGATTAGCGAACTCGCCCGCCCGGCCACGATGCCGCCGAAGCGGTCGATTCTTTGTCTGTCCGGGGGCGGCTCCTACGGGGCCTACACCGCAGGCGTTCTTTACGGGTGGAGTCGCCGTGGGGACCGTCCGCAGTTCGACGTGGTGACCGGGATTAGTACCGGGGCGATCATCGCGCCGCTCGTGTTTTTAGGGCCGAAGTACGACGACCAGATCAAAGATTTCTACACGACGGTCCAGTCCCGTGACCTTTTTAGCATCCGGGCCGTTCGCGGGATATTCTCCGAAGGTCTGGCCGACAACTCGCCGCTGTCGCGCAAGGTCGAGGAGTCGCTCACGCCGGAAGTCGTGACGGAAATTGCCGCCGCCCACGCGCAAGGCCGCCGCCTGTACATCGGCACGACGGAATTGGAAGGGCGGCGGTTCGTCACCTGGGACATCGGCGCAATCGCCAGCCGGGGGACGCCCGAAGACCTCACGCTGATTAAGCACATTCTCTTAGGTTCATCAGCCATCCCCGGATTCTTCCCCCCCGCCCAGATTCCGGTCGAAGTCGATGGCAAAAAATACGTCGAACGGCACGTCGATGGCGGGGTCTCGCAAGCCTTGTTCTTACAGTACCCCTACCTGCCGCCGGAATTGGACAACGACCCGATTGCGACCTCGCTTTACGGCTCCGACGTTTACGCCATTGTCGCCGGGAAGTTGTACGCCGACGCGGAAGTCATTCGACGGCGGTCGTTGCGGATCGCCGGGACCAGTGTTTCGTCCGTGATCTACGCCCAAACACGGGGCGACTTGGTCCGAATTTGGACCATCTGCAAGTTAACCGGGATGAACTTCCACATGGCAGCCCTCGGGCCTGAGTTTAAGATTCCGCTCCCGGCGACGAAGTTTGAACCCGAAGAAATGATCAAGATGTTCAACGAAGGGGTTCGTCAAATCCAGTCCGGGGACACGTGGCGAAAAACACCTCCGGGTGTGGAATACGGTGAATCGGCACTGAAACGGGCGAGTACGAAGCTCAATTACGTCCAACGCGGGCCGGTAGCACCCGGCCCCCAAATCGGGCCGATCTTCACCAGCGATCGCGGGATGCCGCTGCCGCTCTCGCCGATCGAGAAGTAACCGACCGGCGGGGTCATTCGTCTGGAAACTGGTCGGGGCGAAAGCCCGCGCCGATGATGCTGCACCCCGTGGCCACGTTCAGCCCGAGCGCGTTCGCTTTGGCAATCACTTCCGGCGATTCGGTTCCCGGATTCAACAGGAGTGTGCCAACCTTCTTATCGCCGAACGTATCAAGGGCTTTCAAGCCAACGGGTGGCGCGAGGTAGAACGTCACGCGGTCCAGAGAATCGACGGGAACGTCCGCCAAACTTTTGAAAACCGGAAGCCCTTCGATGGTCGTTTCGCTCGGGTGAACCGGGTAGACATCGTACCCCGCCGCGACGTGGGCACGGACGGCTTTGTTGCCAAACTTCCGACGATCAGAACTGGCACCGATAATGGCGACGGTTGGTTTCATAGCGTATGCCTGGGGATTATTGCAATGGTGTCGCCGACCTCGGTGAGGCCGGAACGCCAGTTATACACCATCTCATGGATACAGACGCAAACGGCACCACAATTCTCGGGCTGCAATTTGGAGCGAGTGATTTAAGTCGAGTAGGCCGACCGTGACTCGACCGACTGGAGTGATGCCGATCACTGTGCCAGTGTCCGGATCGAAAACGAAATGATCTGGCCATCGGTTGGTACGTGGATGGAAGATTGAGACCTCTTGTTTGGTCACCTCATCGTGTCCAGAAATCACATCACTTTTACGGAGATTGCAGGCGCGGCAGGCAAGAGCAAGATTATCGTTCAGATTGGAACCATTCCGCGAAATCGGGATGACATGCTCGACTTCAAAAGGGAAGTTAAACGCGGCCTCTGGCGCACGGCAATACTCACAGCGGTGGGCGGCCCGGCGAGCGACAGCCAGATACCGCGGGTTCATGGTCGATGCGTCCGAAGGGCGGCGGCGGAACGGGTGACGGAGGCTTGAAGTTCGGACGCAACAAGCGAATCGAGTTCGGTTCGGTCGGCGTTAGTAAAAGTGGAACCCGTGTCACGCGCTTGTCGCCAACGGGCCATCAGGTCCGCCAGTCGCATCCGATCCGCCGCAGAAAAGTACGCATCGGCAACCAGTCCTGTCGTTTCCGAGGTCGGGTCGATCAGTGCCACGGTGACACGAGTTTGTTCGGGTAAGTCAACGGGTTCGGTCGGACGGAATACCCCGTTTTCATAGACAGCGTTGATCGGCATCATGCGTTTCCCTCTTGGCGGGATTGTACCACAGCGACAGCATACCGGACAATAACAGGCGAGTTCGGTGTGCGTGCCTCTGTTGAACTCGGAGATGACTTGTGAAGTGATTCTTTGGCAGTGCAGACAACGAACGTCCCAACGCCCGCCCGCCGGGGTCGAGCGCAAACCGAGACGAGTTGAAGTCCTAAGCGTGGCCGTTGGCTTCGGCGGGCTTGATCGGCACCGCGTCGGCTTTGTGGCCGTGGATCGCTTCGTACACTTCTTCGCGGTGAACGGGAACGTCCTTGGGGGCCACAATCCCGAGTCGGACCTTGTCCCCCCGAATTTCCACGACCGTGATGACGATGTCACTGTTGATGACAATCGACTCGTCTTTTTTCCTGGACAGAACAAGCATGGGAGCCTATCTTTCGGAGCAGTAAAAATCCGGACGCTTTCAATCCGCCTTTCCAACTTGGGAAGCGTTCGCATTTTCTAACGCCCACGTCCTGTGGGAAACCTCTCGCGTCGCATTGCGAGTGGGCAAAGCACATTGCGCGGAACAAGTCCCTCATTTAACCACTGTAAAAACAGGGAAACTGTGCCGTCAAGTGAAATCCCGGCTATTGCAAGAGGATTTTTGGGAATCTCCCGGCTCAGTCGGAACGTGCAAACAGGCAGGTGAGCGTCACATTTGCTGGTGGAAATTTGTATATAATTTTCGTTTTCAACCCCAACGGGGTTGTTCCATTAGCCCAGGGTTGCGGACCGAAGGTCCGATACCCTGGGAACCAGCACCCAACCCCAACAGACTTCCGGGGGGAAGCTTCCCAGGGTAATCGTCGCAAAGCCTCCTTAAACCCTGGGCTAATTGAACGACTCCTTCAGAGTCGAAAACCCGGACTGCTAACAATGTGAACAAACTTTCCACCAAGTTCCGCGACGCCCACCTCAAACAGGCCAACCCGTTACTTTTTCATGATGCAAAACAGGTGCTCCGCGCCGCGAACGTAGAGTCGCCCGTTGGCCACGGCGGGGGTTGAGAAGACGGCTTCACCGAATTCGTTGTCCGCGACCTTGTCGAACCCTTGCGGTGTGACTTTGAACAAGACCGCTTTGCCGTCCTCGGAAATGGTGAGGACGTTGTCACCCAACAGAATCGGGGACGACGACACGGGCTTGGAGAAAGCCCGCTCGCTCCAAATAATTTTGCCGCTCTTCAACTCCGCACACGTCGCCATGCCCGCGTCTGTGATCCAATAAAGGTGTTCGTCTTTCAGCAGTGGACCGGGCACGTAGGGCGTGTCCTTCTTCTTTTCCCAGAGCATGTGCGAACCGGCACCTGCCGTCACGGCGACCGTGCAGCGGGAACCACCCCCATCGCCCGAAACCGCAACGACAGTATCCCCGGCTAAGATCGGTGACCCGACGGTTCGCAGCGCCATGCCGTCGAACTTCCAGTCCCAGTTCCAGTTCACAGTGCCGCTCTCGGGGTCGTAGCCGGTGATGCCTGCCGTGCTCGCGTTGATGACCTCTTTCTTCCCCCCATCAATGTCGCGGATCAGTGGGCTGGAGTAACACGCCCGGAACGGTTTGCGTTCGGCTGACCACTTCTTCTTGCCAGACTTGCCGTCAAAGCAGACGAACTGCGCTTCGCCGTCTTGGTCGTAATTCACATAAACATTGCCACCGAACGCAACCGGCGACATGCCGGGACCGTGCTGACTGATGTAGCCGCCGAGAACGGCCGTCCAGAGTTCTTTGCCGTCGAAGTCGTAGGTCACAAGCGACACTTGGGAGCCATCCCACATGATCGTGTAAACCCGGTCCCCGTCACTCGCGGGTGTGGAGGACGCGAGTGAGTTTTTGACGTGGGTGTGGGCCTTGTGGGCCTTGTTGGTCTTCGACCATTCGATCACGCCGGTGTTGGCGTTCAGGCAAAGTAACATCCGTTGCGTGCCGTCCTTGGTGGACGATTGAATGAAGAGTTTGTCCTTCACGACGATCGGCGACGAGTTCCCGCTACCGGGAAGGGCGACCTTCCACGCAAGATTGGACTTCTCCGACCACGTCAGGGGAATGCTCGGATCGTCCACGATCCCACTGCCGTTCGGCCCACGAAAGCGGGGCCAGTCGGCAGCGAGTGTGGTTGTGCCCACGGCAAGCAACGCAAGGAAAGCTAGGTAACGGAAACAGCGCATGAGTTCGGTCTCGGCGATGGTGTGGGGGACGGCGTGCGGGCGATTATCGCAGAATGTCCGGTACGATGCCACGGACTACCGACAAAACGTTGCCGAACGGGAACCGAACTGCTAAACCCGACAATCAGGATAACCTCTCTGACTTACACTCACTTTCTGGAGGGCTTTCACCCATGCGGATGCTTGCGAAACTGGGCATGGCGACACTATTCGCCTGCGGCTTGGTGGCCACGACGATTAGCACGACCGGCGCCCAAGCGCCACCGGCGGTCACGAAAAAGTCCAAAGTGAAAGTCTTGTTACCACAACACGACGCAGAGTTGAAGATCGAAGACAAAGCCACGAAGGCGACCGGCAAGGAACGGACCTTCGACACCCCGGCCCTCGACGTGGCCAAGACCTACGAGTACAAACTGACCGCCGAGTGGCGACCGAACAACTACACGATCATGACGCGGAACAAGTCGGCGGTCTTCAAGGGCGGCGAGGACGTGACCATCGACCTGACCAAGGACGACGCCACCGATAAGGCCATGATCCGCTACGTGCCGACGCCCGACGACATTGTGACCGAAATGCTGAAGCTCGCGGTCATCACGAAAGACGACATCGTGTTTGAACCGGGCTGTGGCGACTCACGCATGACCATCGCGGCCGTCAAAGCCGGTGCGAAGAAGGGCGTCGCCATCGACATCGACCCGGACCGCATCACGGAATCGAAGGCGACCATCAAGGCCGCGAAGCTCGAAGACAAGATCGACCTTCGCCTCGGCGACGCGCTCGACATCAAGGACTTCGCCGACGCCACCGTGGTGCTGCTGTACATGGGCAACGAGTTCAACGCGCTGATCCGCCCGAACCTGTGGAAGCAACTCAAGCCCGGCACTCGGATCGTGTCCCACCGCTTCACGATGGGCGATTGGAAGCCCGAGAAGACGTTGACCATCAAGGGCGAGGACGGCGACGACTACGAAGTCCACCTGTGGACCATCACCGAGGAAGACAAGAAGAAAGTGGAGAAGAAGTAGACTACAATTCAGTGGATCAACAAACCCCCAAAGCCCACGGACGATCGTCCGTGGGCTTTCTTCCCTCATGACTCTGAACACATTCCCTATGCGCAAACTACTCACACTGGCCCTCGTGCTGATTGTTCCGGCCCTCACCCGCGCTGGCAGCTCCAACAGTTTGCTCGACGTGTCGCCGGACGGGCAGCGGTTGCTGGTAGCGAACACGGATACGGGCAGTGTGACCGTCGTGGATTTGAAAACGCGCAAAGCCATCGGTGAAATCCCGGCGGGCGACCACCCGGAAGGCGTGGCCTGGGTCGGCAACAGTTCACTTGGCCTCGTCACGGTTTACGGTGACGATGTCGTGCTGTTCATTGACGCCACGCAGAAGAAGGTCGTTCACACGCTCAAGGTCGATGACGAACCGTATGGAATTGTGACGACCCGCGACGGCCTGTTTGCCTACGTCACCCACGATTACCTCGGCACGGTCAGTGAGATCGACATCGCCGCGAAGAAGGTGACGCGCACGTTCAAAGTCGGCAACGACTGCCGGGGTCTCGCGCTGGCCAACGACGAAAAAACACTGTACGTCACGGAGTTCTTCACGGCCAACCTTATCGCGGTCAGTCGGGAAACCGGCCGGATCACCGACCGTTGGGACGGGTACTCGCAGGACAATCTTGCCCGCCACGTCACGTTGCACCCCAAACGCGGCAAGGCGTACCTCAGCCACATTCGTAGCCGCGTGACGGGCTTCGACGCACGGGGGTCGATCTTCCCGCAACTGTCGTTCTGCGACCTCGTCCCCGCAACGGCGGGTGAAAAACGCCGCCGGTCGCTGGCGCTGGACACCTTCAACAATTTGCAGGTCGTCACCAACCCCTGGGAGGCCGCCGTGTCGCCGGACGGGTCGAAAATTTACACGATCTACGCTGGCACCGACGACATGAACCTGTCGAAGACCCTGGATGACGATTACCAGGAAATTGATCGCCTCGGGCGGCTGGTGACGGTCGGCAAACACCCGCGTGCGGTGCGAACATCTCCGGACGG
>JANLRE010001084.1:0-3176 GCA_031368205.1 Fimbriiglobus sp.
AAGCGGTGGTGGTCGAGGCGAAGGAAGCGTTTCAAAAGAAATCCGCCGATGTGAAGCCGCCCGACAAGCTCAAAAAGCGCTTCGACAATGCGGTGAAGGACGAACAACTTCACGACCTTGAAAACCTCTTCTACGAGGCCGGGAGCGACACGAACAACTTCGCGCGGGGTCTCGTGCAACTCGTGCAGCGGCTCGGGGACAAGTACCAAATTGACGAACTGGCCGGGAAGTACGACTTCACCGGGCGGCAAAAGATGGACATCCCGAAGGCGCTGGAAATCAAGGAAGAACTCGAACAGATCGACAAACTCCTGAAGCAACTCGAAGAAGCGAAGAAGAACGCCCAGATCGGCTTGGTGGACATGGAAGAACTGTCGAAGTTTGCGTCCGAAGCGGACATCGACGGGCTGAAAGCACTCCAGCAACAAGTCGAAGACTACATCCGCGAACAGGCGAAGAATCAGGGCCTCGACGGGGACGCCAAGAAGGGCTTCCAGATGACGCCGAAGGCGTTTCGGCTGTTCCAATCGAAGGTGTTGACGCAGATTTTCAGCGACCTGAAGGCGTCGCGCACGGGGCGGCACCCCGACGCGGTTCTGGGTGAGGGGGCCACGGAATCCCCACGCACCAAGCAGTACGAGTTCGGCGATTCCGTCACGCACATGGACATCCCGGCTAGCTTCACGAACGCCCTGATTCGCGGCGGCCCCGGCCTGCCGGTGAAGATGAAAGCCGAGGACATCGTCATTCACCACACCCGCAACACGCCCAAGGCCGCGACCTGCGTGCTGCTCGACATGTCGGGTTCGATGCGGTACGACGGGCAGTACATCAACGTGAAGCGGATGGGGTTGGCGCTCGACGGGCTGATCCGCTCCGAGTACCCCGGCGACTTTTTGCAGTTCATTGAGATGTTCACGTTCGCCAAGGCGCGGCACATCTCCGAAGTCCCCGGCCTGATGCCGAAGCCGGTGACAATCTTTCAACCCGTCGTGCGGCTATACGCGGACATGAGCAAGCCGGAGGCGTCCGAGTACGCAGTGCCGTGGCACTTCACGAACATTCAACACTCGCTGCAAACCGCGCGACGGTTCCTAACCAACCAGCAAACGCCGAACCGCCAGATCATGCTCGTCACGGACGGCCTGCCGACCGCCCACTTCGACGGCAGCATGTTGTACATGCTCTACCCGCCCGACCCGCGCACCGAAGACGCCACGATGCGCGAAGCGAAATTGTGTGCCCGCGAAGGGATCACGATCAACATCTTCCTGCTCTCCAGTTGGAACCAGAGCCGCGAAGACATCCGCTTCGCCTACCGCATGGCCGAGTCCACCAAGGGCCGCGTCATCTTCACCGCCGGCCGCGAACTCGACCGCTTCGTGGTCTGGGACTACATCAAGCGACGCAAGAGCATCGTGTCGTAGGGTGGGTGGGCTGGTGTAGTGGAGCGATTTTTACTACGTCCCGGTCCGCCGCCAAGCGTTGAAGAAACTGCGCGACCTAGTCGGCGAGGAAGCGTACTTGACCGGCGACCTTCCACCTAACGTTCCGACGTGCCGCTTCAATGAAATGAAATAACCCAGGCACGTCACCACGAATCAGACGAATCGAACGAATCAAGCAAAGAATCGGAAATGTGGTGGAGACGTTTCATTGAGATGCGATGCTTTTTGCTTGATTGAATTGCATTCATTCGTTCTATTCGTGTTATTCGTGGTGAATCATTCTGGGGGGTGACAGATGGCGATCTCTACTGCTACGCCGACTTCTGCGGATGTTATCCAGGAACTATCCCAACTGGGTTCGGAGTCGATCAAAAAAGTGCTGGTGAAGCATGGTGCCAAGGAACCGTTCTACGGGGTGAAAGTTGAAGAATTGAAGAAGATTCAGAAGCGAGTCAAGAAGAATCAGTCACTTGCACTCGAGCTTTACGAATCTGGCATTTCGGACGCGATGTACCTTGCGGGGCTGATTGCGGAACCGATGAAGTTTACTAAACCCCAACTCAACAAATGGGCGAAGTCTGCGAACTGGTACATGTTGAGTGAATACACCGTGCCGTGGGTAACTTCCGAGTCGCCCTTTGCCACGGAATTGGCGAAGCAGTGGATGGTCTCGAAAGCCGATAACATTGCGGCGTCCGGGTGGGCAACTTACTCCAGTTACGTTGCGATCACGGCGGACGAACACCTCAACCTGGACGAAATTGCAGGCTTACTTTCAACCGTCGAACGCACCATTCACCAATCCGCGAACCGCGTGCGGCACTGCATGAACGGATTTGTCATTGCCGTGGGGAGTTACGTCCCGGCACTGACGGATCGTGCGATCGCAACGGCCCAGGTCGTCGGCAAAGTGAGCGTGGACATGGGCGGTACAGCGTGTCAAGTTCCAAGTGCAGCCGAGTCCATCGCAAAGGCGCAAGCCCGTGGGAAGCACGGCGTCAAACGCAAATCGGCCGCGTGTTAATTCCATCCCGACTGGTCATGCCATGTGTGTGCTTTCAGCGGTTGTTTCGTGAGTTCGATCGCCGCTCGCAACTCGACTTCGGTCGGTAGTGCTGTGAGATTGAACTGACGTGTCCACCGCACAGCCGACCACTTCAGTCGATGACCGCTCGTTTCAATTTCTGTTACAATCACCCCCACCGTATCGTTGCCTGTTGAGAAATTGCGATGCCACCGGACATTGTTGCCGACCCGACTGTTATCGAATTCGACGTGCGCACGGACGAAATGCTTGTCAACATGGGGCCGCAACACCCGAGTACCCACGGCGTGTTGCGGTTGGTGTTACGCACTGACGGCGAAGTGATCCGCGAAGTCACGCCGCACCTGGGCTACTTGCACCGCTGTGCGGAGAAAATCGGCGAGAACGTCACGCCGATTCAGTTCATCCCGTACACGGACCGCATGGATTACCTCGCGGCGATGAACATGAACTTGGGGTACTCCCTCGCCGTCGAAAAACTGTGCGCGATGAAGATCCCGGAGAAGGCCCAAGTTCTGCGGGTGATGATTTGCGAACTCAACCGCATCGCGTCCCACTTGGTCGGGATGGGGGCTTACGGCCTCGATTTAGGTTCGTTCAGTCCGTTTCTGTATGCCTTCCGAGAGCGAGAACAGATACTCGATTTGTTTGAAGATGTATGCGGTGCGCGGTTAACTTATAGC
>JANLRE010001090.1:0-1499 GCA_031368205.1 Fimbriiglobus sp.
CGGGAACGACCAAAGCCGGAAGATCAACAGCGCGAACCCTGCCAGGAACAAGAGCATCGACGCAACGGCCACGAGTGTGATCGCCGGATCAAGCTGGGTGCCGAAGAAAACCTCCACCGGCTCCCCCGCCAGCACCAGCCCACCAATGCCGAGCGAACCAGCGACAAACGCCACCGCCACGGACCACGCCGGCAGACCACGCTTGACGGCAACACGCAGCGAGAAACCCGCCGCAATCGCCAACAGCACGAAGGCGAGCCAGGACGTTCCCAGGTATTCGGTAAGCTGTGGCATAAGCACCCTGGGCTGGAAGGATGAACGAAGCAGATAACATGTTAGCCGATCCACAGCGCAGGTGTGTCAGTAGATTTCTGCATTCCCGGCGAACCGGCGACGTTAGTCGCCTGGGTGGACAGCCACCGTCGGCAGGCAGGTTGCGACCCGGTTGCAGGAGCCCACCCGGCAGCTTACGCAGCCGGTTCGCCGGGATTGAGGCTGTCCACCCGGCAGCTTACGCAGCCGGTTCGCCGGGACTTGTCGCGTTTTCAAAACTTCACACGCTGCACGCGGTGGTTCTCGGTGTCGATCACATGCACGCGGCCCTGGCGGTCCACGACGACGGCCCACGGATCGGCGAGTTGGCCCGGCCCCTTGCCCGGCACGCCCCACGACCCCAGGGATTCGCCTTTCAGGTTGAACTTTTGCACCCGCATGTTGCCCCGTTCGACGACGTACAGTTCGCTGTTGGCGTTGAAGCAGAGGTCGTAAGGGTACTCCAACTGCCCGAGCGCACTGCCCGCTTCGCCGAAACTGCGGACGAAATTGCCGTCTTGGTCGAACACCTGAATCCGATGGTTGCACGCATCCGCCGCATACAGCAAGCCGTCCGGCCCGATGGCCAACGCCCGCACGCGGCTGAACTGCCCCGGCAGTTGGCCGTTTTCGCCCCAGCACTTCAGGAACTGACCCGCCGGGTCGAGCTTCGTGACGCGGTCGTTTTCCCCGAACTCGGAGATGAAGTAACAGCCGTCCGGCGCTTGCACGCAATCGGAGACGTAGCCCCATTCCCCCGGATTCTTCCCCGCCTTCCCGCCGAGGACTTTCAGTTCCTTCCCGGTGTGGTCGTAAACCCGCACGCAGTGGTAATGCGAATCGGCGACGAGCAAGTTGCCGTCGTTGTCCACCCCCAATCCGCTCGGTCGCCCGTTGCGAAAGTCCGGCGTCGTCCACGTCGCCCCGAGGTGGTGCCCGTCGAGGTCGAAGCCCTGAATCCGCGCCGTGAAATCGACGATGAACAGTCGGTCGTTATGGTCCAGCACCGCCGCCCGTGGCCGGTTAAACTTGCCGTCCTGCACGCCACGTTGCCCCCACACGAGGTCCGGCTTCCGCTCACCCAACGTCGGCGTGAACGCCAAGAAGCCCACGCCAATTGCGAGCAACAACAAGACCAGCCCGGCAAACAAACGCAACCCCACGATGACTTTCCAAACCAAGAGTTT
>JANLRE010001091.1:0-8583 GCA_031368205.1 Fimbriiglobus sp.
GTCGCCTGCTTCATCACGTTCTGGACGTATGCGAACACCCGCGCTTCGCACCCGGACAAGTACGGCACCCTGTTCGAGTTCAACGCGACGGCGATCAAGCCCGTCGAAGAGTTTCAAGCCGTTCGCCGCCAGAACATGAAAGACGAAAAAGGCCAGATGAAGGAATCGACCGCCACGTACAAGTGGGTGCCCGGCGGCGGCCCGAGTGGTGGCGAGTTCGTGGACACGGAAACGCAAAAGTCGTTCGCGCGGGCGTCCACGAACTACGTCACGGTCTCGTTGGAAGTGAAAGACGCGGCGGGGCAGAAGAAGAAATTCACCGCCCCAATGACCGGCATGACGTACAGCGACCTCAAGGGCACAAACCAGAACGTGACGTTCGTGGAAGAGGGCGGCGCGGCATTTATGTCCGATCAGAACTTGCACACAATGGAGCTGCCCAGCAGCAGCGGCTTCCTGATGGTCATGGTGCTGAACGTCGTTCACTTCGTAGTGTGGGCCGTTGCGTTCTGGGTCTTCGTGCGGTTCCGGGTCGGCCACGCCCTGCTGCTGATGTGCCTATTCGGGAGCGTGACGATGTTCATCCTGATGCCGCTCTTGTTCAACAAGAACGCCATTAAACCCGTCGCAATCGGGGCGAAGGCGTAACCTCCAAGCGGATCGGGATGCCAGCGATTCGCGTGGAGTGGCGCTGACCCCATCCGCAAGAACTTATGCGATTGGACTTGCAAAAATGCGGGACGTCCTTGGCCCCGTGCAGGTTACCACACCTCCGCCTGGAACAAGGGCGTTCCCAAGGACCACTCGCTACCGCCTCAAACCTGGCGGCCCGGCTGAAACGCTACGGACGCGGCCCGCGACGCGAACTTCAGGGTATTCACCCCCTTGTCTCCCCCCGCATACGGGGGGAGACAAGAAAGACCCGCACATCGACGCCGTGCATTCCGGCCCGCTTCGCGGCTTCGAGGCCGATGTCGGTGTCTTCAAACACGACGCACTTTGTGGGCGGCACCTGGAGGCGGTGGGCGGCTTCGAGGAACACGTGCGGTTCGGGTTTGTGGTGCGGGGTGTCTTCGGCGCACACCATCGTGTCGAACCAATCCTGTACGCCGATTTTTTCCAGCGTCTGCCGCACCACGTCGCGGTAACCGCCACTGGCCACGGCCATCGGCAACTGCCCGCGATGGGTGGCGGCAATTGCCGTGACCACGTCGATGCCACGAACTTCTGGTAGAAACTCCAGAAACACCTGTTCTTTATCCCGCACCATCGCGTCCACGTCGTGAACCGCAACGCCGCTTTCGTCCGACAACAGCCGGATAATCTTCGACGTGGGCATTCCGCCAAGTTGGTAAAACCGCGTCTCGGAAAAGGGAATCCCGTGCCGGGACAACATCGCCGTCCACGCGCGAAAGTGAATCGGCATCGTGTCCACCAGCGTCCCGTCGCAATCGAAGATGAGGGCCGCCGTGCCAGCAGGTGGGATCCAATTCATGCGCGAAATTCCTTGAGTGCGAACTATCTACAGGCACGATATGCCGTCATCAGACGATGACAACTGCCAAGCCAAGACGACATCGGACCGACGTTTTCCCCGATCTTGTCTACAATTAGGTTCACAGAGCAAACGGAAGATCCTCTTCTCGTTGCCGCTCCGCAACACGCAATCCGAAAATGACACGATGTGGCCAACCCGCGAAGACACGGATCGACTGCTCGATGAAGCCCGTCAAGGCAAAGACGGGGCCGTGGATAACCTATTCGGCCAGTTCCGCGAACCGCTGCGCAAGGTGATCGGGTTGCGGCTCGACCCGGTGTTGGCGCGACGGGTGGATGCGTCCGACATTGTGCAAGACGTGTTGATCGAAGCGAACCAACGGTTGACAGACTACCTAAAATCGCCGGACATGCCGTTCCATTTGTGGCTACGACACCTTGCCCAAGATCGCATCATCGACACGCACCGGCGACACCGTTTAGCCCAACGGCGAAGTGTGGATCGGGAGCAACCGATTGCCCGACCAGCGTGGGCGGACGATTCGTCGAACTCGCTGGTCGCGCAGTTGATGGACACCGAACGCACGCCCGCGTCCGAGGCGATTCAAGGCGAACTGGCCCGACGACTTTCTAATGCGATCAACGAACTGGCCGACGACGACCGGGAAATCATCCTGATGCGGCACCACGAGCAACTGGCCAACCAAGACGTGGCGAAAATGCTGAAGTTGACCGAAGCGGCGGCCTCCATGCGGTACCTCCGTGCCCTTCGCCGATTGCGGGAAGTGCTGCTGCCGACGCAAGATTCGCAATCCAACTGATAGTCCACCGGATCGACCACTGGGGAGATGATTGTGCTGGCGTACACTTCGACGCATCAACTTCGCACGGAACCCGACGCGCGGCGGTTTTGGATCATCGGCATCCTGATGTCGTTGCGCGATAACGCCACCCGGATGGAAGTCCGGTTCGGTGAAACCGACGCGATGTTGTACCACCGGGTCGATGGCCGGGACTGGGAAATTGCGACCGTGTCCGAAGACCTCTTCCCCGAATTGAAGCCCGCGTTACGCAGCGTTTCTCGGTTACTTTCCCCGGAACGTCCGGATTTCACCATCACCGCCGGTCTCCCCGACGCCCGCATGGAGCCGCAAGAAATCGGCTGGCTGACGTTCGACCTCGACCAACGCCTCATCGACCTCGTCGTCCGCATCGACCCCCGTGAACCCTTCGGGTACGTCCAAATCGACATCGAATACCCCGAAGAAGCCGAACTGGGTGGCCTCGCCGGGGCCGCGCTGGCCGAGTATTACGACGAAGAATGAGGGAGGGAAAGCAAAGCCCACGAATGATCATTCGTGGGATTTGGGCGGGTGGGCTAGCTTTCCAGTGGGCCTCTCAACGCACGCGGAAACACGTCCCACGACGCCTGGTAGGTTGCGGCAAGCGGGCACGGCACGTATCGGTCCGGGGACAGGAACAGCGGCATATCCGGCAACTCGTCACCCACAGCCATCGGTTCGACGTACCCCGTAATCGTGGTTCCCGAGGAGTACGCCGCGACTGTCAGTCGTTTGTTATTGGGCAGTTCAAAGGGTTCGTCCCGAATGCGGTCCCAGATCAGTTTGTGAACGCCCTGCGGATCCCGCTTCGATGGCGGGAACAGGTCCACAATTAGCAGGTTCACCCCGGCGTGCAGGAAGGAGACGGCCTTGCGGATAAACGAGTGAATCGCATGGCGGCTATCCTTGTTGCCCGGCGAAACAATCTCGATCACGGCCACCACCGCGCCGTCCGGATGCCGCACGACAACCCGGTTCGCCTTCCGAGCGTACAGGACGGCATCGGACTCAATCCGTAACTGAACGCGGGGTGGAAAATCCGCGACCTTGATGCCACCCGGTTCACCTCCACTCGGAGTGATTGGCAATGACAACGTGACCACGTCCGGTTCGGGACCACCCGTAATTTGTTCGGTCATGGCGGTATAGCCGGTCGGTAACAACCCGCCGTTCAAATCGGCTGCGATTTGTGGTGTCCATGTCTGGTGAAAGTGATGGAAGCGATTGGCGCGAACGCGAGTCCAGTCGTGGATTGGCATGATCGGACCTCCAGGGTCGTCGGATCGAGTTGTGTATCATAATAGTGGACGGAATTGAGTCCAGAACAACCAGTCGGTGCCTCGTGAATCCAGTGACTATTGACTTCGACCGGGACGAACGCTTGGCGTTGCTGATTGAATCGCTGTCGCACGATTTGCGGTCGGGGCGGGTGGCCGGTGTGGAGGCGGTGGCGAAGGCTCATCCGGATTTGGCGGACGAGTTGCGGGAGTTGTGGGCGATTGCGCAGTTCGCGCAGATGGCTAAAAACGTGCCGCTAGTGTCCACGATTGCATCTCCGGACGGGTTGCACCCGTCGCCCGAAATCGCGGACGATTCGTCGGGTGTGTTGCCGCGCGAGTTCGGCGATTTCGAGTTGCAGTCGGTGTTGGGCCGGGGCGGCATGGGCATCGTTTACAAGGCGCGGCAAAAGTCGCTCAACCGCATCGTCGCGCTCAAGATGGTGCGGGAAGCGCACATGGCCACGCCGTCCGACCGGGCGCGGTTTCGCGCCGAGGGGGAAGCCACGGCGCGGCTGCATCACCCGAACATCGTCACGGTCCACGAAGTCGGCAGCATTGACGGCCAAGCGTTTTTCTGCATGGAATACATCGAAGGCCAGACACTGGCGCAGCGGGTTGTCATGGAAGGCCCGCTGGCGCCGCGTGAGGCGGCTCGCTTAGTAAGCATCATCGCGGGTGCAGTGCAACACGCCCACGACAACGGCATCTTGCACCGGGATTTGAAGCCCTCCAACATCCTCTTGTCGGGGACCGGCCACGTTGGGTCGATCGGCTCCACTCATTCCTCGCACCTGACGCCCCCGGCCCTTGCGGAACCGATGGTCACTGATTTCGGGTTGGCAAAAGTCGTGGACCGGGCCGACACCTTGACGCGCACCGGGGCGGTCGTCGGAACACCGAGTTACATGGCGCCGGAACAGGCGACCAGTCGTAAGGACATCACCGCTGCCGCCGACGTGTATTCGCTCGGGGCGATTCTGTACGAACTGCTAACCGGGCGACCGCCGTTTCGGGCTTCAAACCCCGTCGATACGTTGCTGATGGTTCTGGAACAAGAGCCGGTGCCGCCCCGTGACCTGGTTCCGACCGTGGACCGGGATCTGGAACTGGTGTGCTTGAAGTGCCTGCAAAAACCGCTCGACCTTCGGTACGCCACGGCTTCGGAATTGGCCGCCGACTTGGACGCATTTCTGGCCGGCGAACCGATGTCCGTTCAAGCGGGCAGCCTGGGGTCGTTCGTGTCGCGGCTGATGCGGGAAACCCACCACGCGGCGGTGCTGGAAAACTGGGGCCTGTTGTGGATGTGGCACAGCTTGATGATTTTCTTGCTCTGCTTGCTGACGCAAGTCATGGCCTGGCTGCACGTCGAATCGCATGGGGCGTACCTCGCGTTGTGGGGCAGCGGTCTCGTAACGTGGGGCAGCATCTTCTGGCGGCTCCGCCGTCGCGGTGGGCCAGTCATGTTCGTCGAACGACAAATAGCCCACGCCTGGGCGGGAAGTGTGATCGCCAGTATCGGGTTGTTCATCATTGAAGTGATCAAGGGCCAAGATTCGCTGACATTGTCCCCAGTCCTACCGCTCATCGCCGGTGTCGTCTTCCTTGTTAAAGCGGGGACATTGTCGGGGCAGTTTTACGTCGCCGCCGTGTGCTACTTCATCACCGCAATGCTCATGGCTGCATTACCACAAGTCGGTCACTTGCTGTTCGGGATTGTGTCAGCAGTGACGTTCTTCGTGCCGGGTTTGAAGTATTATCGGCAACGCAAACGGGGCGAAGCACTGGCTTCACTGCTGTGATATGAAAAATGCCCACCAACAAACAAAGCCCACGAACGATCGTTCGTGGGCTTTTCGGCTCAGACTATTTACTAGCGCCCGAAGTTAAAATTGAAGTTGAACCCCGGACGATACACATACGGGTTGATGTAGTTGGAGCGATACCCATAGACCGGCGTGTAAACGGGTGCGGGGTTGTAGTACGGACTGGTAGCGAAGCCGGGAGCGAGACCGACCGTTGAAGGACGATATTGGGGCTGATAATTGGGAACGTAAGTGTTCGTCCAGTTCGGCGAATTGCCGTAGTTCGTGCCGTAGGAATAGCCCGGACCGGAGACGAATTGCTGCTGGTTGGCGGCCCCGGTGTACGGGTTCACGTAGGTCTTGTTGTACGTGCTTTGCCCGATGTAGGGGTCGTAGGTCGAAGTCCGATTCACGATCCCACCGTTGGGTGTGACGAACGTGGATTGCTGATACGTTGGCCCGAAGCCGGGGCCGAAGAAAACTTGGGCCGAGGCCGTGTTGGCCGTGCCGATCGTCAGGGCGGCTGCGAACAGGCCGCCTAGCATGAGGTGCTTGATATTCATGGTGTACTCCGAAGGATGTTGATTCGTCGAGGATACCTCTCACCTGAAATACAGTTTACGTGAGAAATCTTGCGCGCGAATGACAATTTTTCTCAAGTTGTGGGTGGCAGCCAACCGGGGGGCTTGAGGGCGTTGCTGAGCGATTCCGTTGCCAGTCGCAATTTCCCCGCCTCGGGTTCCCGCAGTTTCCCGGCTTCGACCATCGTGGTCATCGCGGCAATTAACGCCGTGGCCGCGTGCCAAAAGGCCGTGCCGTCGGCTTCAGCCACCACTGCCAGTCGGTGCGACGAGACAACAGTCGGTACCGGAACTGGAAGTTCGGGTTTGGGTTCGCCGAGGATTTCGCGGAGGCCGTCCAGGAAGCTCGACTGGTTCACCGCCCCGAACGCGATCGCGTCGTCGTCCCCCTCGAACACCCCTGCGAACAGGTTTTGCTTGGACGCCAACGTCTTTAACACCCGCTCTTCAATGGTCCCACGAGTCACCAAGTTCACGACCCGCACCGGGCGACTTTGCCCCATGCGGTGAACACGAGCGATCCGCTGTTCCAACACCGCCGGGTTCCAGGGTAATTCGAGGTTCACGACCGTGTCGGCGACTTGTAAATTCAACCCCACCCCGCCCGCATCCGTGCTGAGAAATACGCGGCAATTCGCATCGGTTTTGAACTTCTCCATCACCGCCTTGCGATCCTTCCCCGGCAACCCGCCGTGCAAAATCACGTACCCGACGCCGAGCCGGTCCAGCACTTCGGCGGCCTTCACAATCATCGTTTCCCACTGGCTGAACACGACGACCTTGTGGCCCCCCCCGGTGTCCGTGGCCGCGTTGGTAACGGCGGTCAGTTCCAGAATCAGCTCGTTGAACTCGTCGAGCTTCGGGGAGATGTTGGTCTGCTTGTCGAACAGGAAGGTGCTGTCGCACAGCATCCGCATGTTCACGAGACAAGCCAGGATGCGCTTGCGGTCGATGTCCGTGAGGTAACCCTTTTGTAGCAACCGCGCCAGGGTGCTGCGTTGGTCTTCGTAGGGGGTGCGCTGTTCTTCCGAGAGTTCCACGAAGACGGTGCTATCGGTGCGTTCGGGGAGTTGGGTGAGGACTTCGCCGCGGGTGCGCCGCAGGAAGATCGGTTCGAGTTTCTCGCGGATTTTGTCGAGGTTGCGGTAGCCGGTCAGGTTGCCGTTCGCATCCAAAACCCGGTGATCTTGTAAGAACTGAAACGCCGGGCCGAAGCGGCGTTCATCGACGAATTGCACGATGCTGTACAGCTCTTCGAGCTTGTTTTCGAGCGGCGTCCCGCTCAGCACGATGGCGTAGCGGCTACGGAGCTTTTTGACTTCCTTGGATGTCTTCGATTCCCAATTCTTGATCCGCTGCGCCTCGTCCAGCACGATCACGTCCGGCTTCCAGGCGTTGATGGCTTCCCGATCGCGGACGACTTGTTCGTAGTTCACCAGCCGGTAAAACGTCGGCGCGGAATACTGCTCCTTGCGGTCGTCCGGGCTGCCGTCGATGACCTGCACGGCACGGGGAGTGAAGCGTTTGATCTCCGATTCCCACTGATACTTCACCGACGACGGGGCCACGACCAGCACCCGCCCGATGCCGCGTTCGCGGGCCAACAACTCGATCGCGGCGAGCGTTTGCAGCGTCTTGCCGAGGCCCATGTCGTCGCCGAGAATGCACCGGCCCCGGCACGCCAGGAACAGCACGCCGCGCATCTGGTAGTCGTACAGCGGCACATTCAGAAGCTGTAGGTCCAACGTGCCCGCTTCGAGTTGCTTCAGCCATGCCTCTTCGCGGATGCGCATCTCGGTCAGTTCGACTTCCCGGTCCAGGAAGTCCATCGCATCCGACATCACGGTCACTTCTTCCGGGACCGCTTCGACCGCCGGGATGAAGTCCTCGTACCGACCCCGCCCGGACCACAACCCCTTGTCGTCGAAAAACCGTTTCGCCATCACGCCGAGCTTGTCCGAGTGCCGTTGCGGCAGGTGCAGCCCGAGTTGCAGCGCCTCGCCGTAGTGCAGGTACACCTCGGGCCGCGTGAACGTTGATTTCTTCTTCTGCAAGTGGGCGGGCAGATCGTCCTTCAGCGTTTCGAGAACCGCCTCAATGTGCTTACACGTCCCGAGCGTGTTCGATTTGAAATCCGGGCAGGAACACGCATTGTCGCCGACATCAAACCCGTGGACCGTGACCGTGTACTGCCCGCCCGACTCTGGGTTTGTCACGCGGTAGTCTGAAAACACCCGCTTCTTGCCGAGGTTCTCGATCTGAAACTTCCCCGCCCGCGCCCGCTGACGCCGCAGGTCAATCTGTTCTTCACGCAGCATTCCGAGTTGTCCCTGATAGGCGGTCAAGACTTAGTGGGACATCTTACCAGCGGCATGTGGATAGCAGAAAATGTTATTGGCCGAGTGCGTGAGGGGGCTGGCAAAATTTCCTGGCACTCACTCATCGACGGGTTTTCGGCCCTGAAAGGGTCGTTCGATCAGCCCAGTGCGATGCCCTGGGAACTCAAGCCCGTGAGAAAATCATGAAAAATCTGTTGCATTGCGGATGTGTTGAGGTTAGTTTAGATTTCGGTAGGTCGATT
>JANLRE010001141.1:0-6080 GCA_031368205.1 Fimbriiglobus sp.
GTCGGGCCTCGAAGCTCGACCCGACCTACAAGACAATTCGCCCAACAGACGTCAAGCGAACCCCTTCCAAACCCGACCCCGTCACCTTGCCTTGTCGGAACAATCGGCCTAATCGTAGCAGTGCTGTATTCGGAATCGCGGACCTGCCGTGCGCCAAGATGGGCCTCATTCCATGATAGTTGTTGACCATTTGACGAAATACTACGGCGAATACCCGGCGGTGCGGGACGTGTCGTTTGAAGTTCCCAAGGGCCGGGTGGTCGGGTTCCTGGGGCCGAACGGGGCTGGGAAATCGACGACGATGCGGATTCTCGCCGGGTTCCTGACCGCGACGAGCGGCCGGGCGTCCATTGCCGGGTTTGACGTGTTTTCGGACCCGATCGAAGTCCGACGCCGCATCGGGTACATGCCGGAAAGCTGTCCGCTTTACCCCGAACTGCGGGTCGAAGAGTATCTGAAGTTTCGCGGCGGGTTGAAGGGGTTGGGCTGGGGGGCGCGGCGAAAACGCATTGATTACGTGCTGGAACGCTGCTGGCTAACCGATGTTCGTCGCCAACTGATCGGCACACTTTCCAAAGGTTATCGCCAACGGGTCGGGCTTGCCGATGCACTGCTGGCGGACCCGCCCGTGCTGATTCTTGACGAACCGACCGCCGGCCTCGACCCGACGCAAATCCGGGAAACCCGCAAGTTGATCCGCGAGTTGGGCGCCCAACACACGATGTTGCTCTCGACGCACATTCTGTCCGAAGTGGAGATGACCTGCGACACAGTCATCATCATCTACCAAGGCGAAGTGGCGGAAAACGGCACGATCGCGGACGTTCGCAAGAAGCACAAGAACCAAACGCTCGAAGAAATCTTCGTCGGGCTAACCGGCCAACAAGGCATCTGATTTCTTGCTTCTGCTAACCACTATTCACTCACCACTGTCCACTACTATGCGACCACTCCTGACTCTGATTCGCCGCGAGTTCATGGCCTACTTCCTCTCGCCGATCGCGTATGTGACGTTGGCGGTGTTTCTGATCGTGACCGGGCACCTGTTTTACTTGACGATGACCGCCCTGACCGAGAGCGGGCCGCGTGGAATGGAATACCCGATGCAGGGGATGTTGGGCGACGAGAAATTCTGGCTCGTGTTCCTGCTGATTCCTCCGTTGCTCACGATGCGGCTGCTGGCCGAAGAACGCGGCACCGGCACGCTGGAAATGCTCCTGACGGCCCCGATCCGCGATTGGCAAGTTGTGGCGGGGAAGTATATCGGTAGCTTAATGTTTTATATCACACTTTGGCTACCAACGTTGGCGTACATCCCCATACTCGTCAATCTCGATTGGCAGACCGGCCACGCCAACATTGACCCGATGCCGGTGGTGACATCATACATTGGCTTCTTCTTCGCCGGTGCCATGTTCTTGGCAATCGGCTTGTTTGTGAGTAGTCTCGTGAAAAGCCAATTGGTGGCGGCTTTGGTCGCCATGCTGATCTGCTTGGTGTTCGTCGTTGCGGGGTTCTGGCGACCGGAATTGGACGCGAATTCCCTGACTGCGAAGCTGGTTTCGTTCATAAGCGTGCCCGAACACTTTCGCCGCGACTTCACGCGCGGGCTGATTGACACCCGGCACTTGGTGTTGTATTGCAGCGTGACCGCGTTCTGTTTATTCCTCACAGTGATCTCGCTCGAAGGTCGTCGGCTGCGGGCGTAATATATTGGTTGATCGAATCTATCTTATTGAACATGAATCTGCTATGAATACACGTCCTGTCACGATCCGCACCGTCGATGTTCGCCACCGCACCACGACGGGGAATCGGTTCCGGTTCCTCGGGCGGTTGGTGGGGATGACGGCGTTGCTAGCGATTCCCACTGGTGCACTGCTCGCCGCCGATTCGCTCACGTTACCAACCGCGTGGACGGTCGAAGGGCTGACGCAATGGGGCGAGCAATTCTGGCCGATTCTGCAATCGAATTCCGGGGCCATCGCACTGGTGGCAGGCCTGGGGATTGTGCTGTTATGGTTGTTGGTTGAACTCTTCGGGGCGGTGTTCCTGGTCACCGGGCGGCGGTCTTCGATCGGGTTGAACACGATCTTGCAAGTCGGCCTCGGCGTGGCCTTGTTGGTCATCGTCAACGTGATCTCATTCGGCACCTACTACCGCTATGACGCCACGCGAGCGAAGCAATTTACGCTGGCCCCGGAGTTGGCTAAGGAGTTGAAGAAACTCCGCAGTGACAGCCCGACGACCGTGGTCGTGCTGCAACTCAACAAGTCCGCCGGCATCCTGTCCGAAGAATCGGACGCCTACGACGGTGCGGCGGAACAGAAGGTGGTCGAGAAGGTGAACGACCTCGTGGACGAGCTGCGGGAGTTCGGCCCGCAGTTCAACGTCGTCGTGCTGAACCGCAAGGACATCAGCTTTGAGCGCGCGGTGAATGACCTCACCCGCAAGCGACCCGGCTTGGACGCGGCGATCAAATCCGCCCCGGAAAACAGCATCTTTTTCTACGCGGACGAAAAGGTTCAAGCGAAACCGCGGGCCGAAGGCGACCGGCTCGCTGCCAGCACCGGCCTACACCCGGCCGTAACCCACGACCCGAGTGACAGCACGATGTCACTCGTCTACCCGGCGAACGTGACCCGGCTCAGTTTCGCGGAGTTTTACCAGTTGGATAAAACCAGTTCCAAACTCGGCGGCGGGAATTTGGTGCTGTTGCCACGCGGCAAAGAGGCGTTCGTTCGCAAAGTGCTTTCGCTCGAAGAACGCAAACCCAAAGTCGGCCTCGCGGTCATTCACCCGCTGCTGACCACGCGGGAGACGATCGAAGAGTACAGCGCCGCCGGGATGCGGGTGGCGCTGGAACGCAATGGGTTCGACGTGGTTGATGTCATCCTGAAACGCTGGAGTCGTGGCGGTCCACCCACCCCTGCGGTGACGACCTACGAAGAGAGCGAACTGGAACGCACCGAGTCGCGATATAACTTGTTGAACCTGCTAATTTCCGACCGCGAGATGGCGGTCAAACTCATCGCCGACGGCAAGGCGAAAGCGGATCAGTTCGTGGCCATTGCGGACGCGGCCAAGACCGACGACGAGAAGCAAAAGAACATCATCGAAGCGTTGCGGGTGCTACAAAACTTCGTTCGCGGTCGCATCTCGTCGGAAGCCAAGATGCGGGAAGTGCTGCGGGCGTTGGCGACGCAACTCGATGTTTTTAAGGCCGAACTCGCGGAGTTCCGCACCCAACTGGCCGAAGCCGGCACGCAGTACAAGGACGTGCTCCGCAACGAACGCGCCGTCGAAAACCGCCGCATCACGGACGTGAAAACCAAGTTGAAGCAGTACGTCGATGATTGCGACGTACTCATTGTGCCCCGGCTCACGGTCACGAAAATCGCTAGCGGCGAAGTGATCCCGTCGCCCATTTTCAACCTGAGTAAGGACCAAGCGGAGGTGGTGCAAGAGTTCATCAAAGCGGGCAAGCCGGTGCTGTTCGCCTTCGGCCCCACAATCACGGACCCCCGCAGCCCCGGCGATGCTACCGACGATGTGGAACGACTGTTGCCACAACTCGGCATCATCCTCGGGCAACAAACGGTCCTGACCGACGACGACGTGCAAGCCATCGCGGAGAAGCAGGGGCAAGAGTTCGGGGTGTCCGTGAAGTTGACACCGTTGTCGTTCGATGTCCCCGAACCTGCAGGCAAAGCACCGAACCCGATCACCGCCGCGTTCCGAGTCACTTCCCGTGCGGTGGACCGCAAGTTGGAAGTGAAGCAAAGCGGGTATCGCCCTTTCTACGTGGCCAGCGAACTGGCGGACAAGATGCCGTTCGCGCCGGAGATCATGCACACCGGGCCGAACAGTTTTAACAAAGACAAGCCACTAGCCAGCGAAGACGCCATCCCGAAATTTGAACCGGCCAAACCCGACGACCCGAAACGTGGCACCCGAGACGAAGAACGGCGCGGGCCATTCCCGGTGGGTGTTGCGGTCGAAGTCCCAGTCCCGGTGAGTTGGTTCGATGGCAAGGACTCAGGCGCGGGATTGCCACGCATGACAACCCCGGAACACCACATGGCCGCAGCATTGGCGATGCGGTTTGATTCTGGCTTGTACGCCGCCGGATTGACGCTCGCTGCCCAGCAGGTGAAGCGCCCGACGGTGCGAATCGTCGCGCTCGGCCACGGCGGGCTGTTCGTCGGCAAGCGCCTTGATCCCGCTCATGAAACGCTCCTGGTCCACACGCTGAACTGGCAACTCCACCGCGAAGACCGCTTGCCCCACGCCGTGCCCGAAGCGGAAAAGTGGAGTTACCCCCGCGTGAACTTGCTGCCCAGCGAGTTCCGCGTCTGGCGCTGGGCCACGTTCATCGGGCTACCGGCGGTCGTGGCGTACTTCGGCCTGATTGCGTTGATGGTCCGCAAAGTCCGGTAAACCAGTTATCAAAGAAGAATTCACCACAGAGGGCGCAGAGAGCCACTGAGGAAATCCTAAAAACTGATTTGGCTTTCTCTGTGGTCCTCTGTGCCCTCTGTGGTGAGAAATCTGTTCACACCCTCATTCGTGAAGCGACACTATGCGTTGGTTTATCACACTGCTTCTGCTTGTTTCGGTGACGGTGGGCGGGTTGTGGCTCGGGTTCGGAGATCGAATTCGCACGACTGTCATCGGGGTGTCACCGGGCAATTCGCCCACAGCCAAATCGTCGGCACGGCTGACGGAATTGGCCAACGGCGGTGGGATTCAGGCGATCACGTTGACGCAACCGCAGCAACCGGCGCTCGTCTTGACCAAGAACGCCGACGGCTCGTGGTCGCAACCGGGCAACTGGCCGTTGCGCGATTCCGAAGTGGCAGTGTTGGTGAACGCGATCACCAGCCTGCGGTCGCGGTTCGACACGATTCCGGTTGCGGGCGACGACTACACGCCCTACGGTCTCGCCGGTTCGCAATCGCCGATTCAACTGAAAGTGGATGTTCGCAACGAGACCGTCACCCGCACGTTGACCCTGCTCGTTGCCCAACCGGAATCGAAAGAATCCGACACCGCGTTTTCGCGGACGACTTACATCCGCGTCGATCAAGAACCGGAAGTCGTGCGTCTGGGGCCGGACGTTTACACGCTGTTTGCCCGCACGCCGGAAGTGTACCGCCGTCGGCAACTCTTCCCCGATGCGGAGCGAGTGAAATTGAGTGCCGAAGCGTTTAACCTGAATCAGCCGCTCGCCGTTGCAGGTGGTCGGGTTGCGATTCTGGGGGATGTGTACAGCAGCGTAACAATTGAACGACTCACCGGCACGCCGACAACGGTGACGTTGAACCGCTCCAACAAAACACTTGAAGCGCGGCGCGACCCGGACCGCCCGAACGCGGAGCCGAGTATCAGCGCGAATCAATTGGCAGCGGCATGGTACTTTAGCATCCCGCGACCCGGCGTGAGCCAACGAGAGGCGCTAACCCCAACCAAAATTCTGGACAACGTCGATCCCGCGAAGCTGCGGGCAGTGCTGACCGCCGTGCCGGAACTGTGGGTTGAATCGTTCATCCCCGCGAGCAAAACGGGCAACGCCGAAACGGGCCTCGAACTGCCCGAACGCAGCATCAGCGTGACGCGGGCCGACGGCAAAACGGTCACGGTGCTGCTGGGCAAGGTGTCGCGGAGCGTCACGCGGGTCGAGGAAGCCCCGCGCGTCACGCCTGGAATGCCGCCGCAACAACCGAAGGCGACGACGGAAGAGTACCGCTACGCCAAGTTGAAGGACAACGACCTCGTGTTTGAACTACGGGCGGACAAGCTCGACGCGATTTTCAGCGACCCGCAAGACTACCGCGACGCGGCACTCGCCCGCTTTGAAAGCGGCGAAGTGATCGGGGTGCAACTCGCAGTGCGCGGCAAGCCGCCGATCGTCCTGACGAAGAAAGAGGGCAAAAAGGACGCCGACCGCGACGACGAGAAACAAGACCGCTGGTATCTCGGCGACCAACTCGCGGAACCGGCGAAGGTGACGGAACTGCTCGACCAACTCAGCAAACTGGAAGCGAAAGGCAAAGACGCCGTCGTCGATTCGGTCGATG
>JANLRE010001158.1:0-3225 GCA_031368205.1 Fimbriiglobus sp.
TGACGATCGAAGACGCCGTGGAACTTCAACTCCGCCAGCCCCACGTCGTGCGGCTCGAATCGCGTCCGCCGAACATCGAGGGCAAGGGCGCGGTCGGCATCCGCGACCTCGTTCGCAACTCTTTGCGGATGAGGCCAGACCGCATCATCGTCGGCGAGTGCCGGGGCGGCGAGGCAATGGATATGTTGCAAGCCATGAACACGGGTCACGCCGGGTCCATGACGACGTTGCACAGTAACAGCCCGCGGGACGCCCTCGCGCGGTTAGAGACCATGATTATGATGGCCGGTGCCGAATTGCCGATCAAGGCGATGCGACAACAGATTGCCTCCGCCGTGGACCTCGTGATTCAAGTGAACCGTCTGCAAGGCGGGCCACGCAAGATGACGAGCATCACGGAAGTGATGAACATGGAGCAGGACATCATCATCATGCAGGAAGTGTTCCGGTACAAGCAACTGGGCGTTGACCAAAACGGTCGGTGCTACGGCCAGTTTGAAGCGACCGGCGTGCGACCGACGTTCGTGCCCCGGCTCGAACAGAAGGGGATTAAGTTGCCCTCGAATATGTTTGCGGAACGAATCCTCGCCCGGGATTAACGTTGTAATCGAACGATGCGCACCCCTGGGCAGCGGTCGTGGCCTGTGACCCCTAACTCAACACCAACCCCGCCCAAGGAAGGGCGTTGATGCGGCTGTAGGGGCTGATCGTAGCCTGCGCCGATGTGCGAACCACCCTGAAGGTACTTCCTATGAGTCCGGTCCTACTTTCCCTCTTGATCGGTGTCATGATCGCAGGCATGGCCCTGGCGATCATCTTCTTCCTGATGAACCGTCAGGAAGACGGGCGAGCCTCCGAACGGCTGGATTTGCTCATAGGCCGGAACTCACGGAAGGACTCTTCCGCTGACATGCTGCTGAAGCAAGCGTTGTCGTCGGTCGATAAACAAAACATCCTCGATAAACTCACGCCCGAGTTTCTCAACCTGACGCGGGTCATCGAGCAAGCCGACGCCAACATGAAGCCGAGCGCGTTGTTCGGCATGGGCCTGATTATCGCGTTTATCGGGGGACTGGCCGGGCTGCTGATGGTGAACGTCTACGTGGCCCCCGTGCTGGCGATCGTGAGTTTCACTGCCCCGTTCGTGTGGCTGTTCTACAAGCGGGGTGCCCGGATGAAAGCCTTCGCGGGCCAGCTCCCGGAAGCAATGGAGCTGGTGGCACGGGCGTTGCGGGCGGGCCACTCCTTGGCCGCCGGGATGCATGTGGTCGCGGAAGAAATGCCCCAACCGATTGCGAAGGAATTCGGGCGGGTTTACGAAGAACAAAACCTCGGCATCGCCCTGGAAGAAGCCCTCAAGAACATGTGCGAGCGGGTGCCGAACCTCGACCTCAAGTTCTTCGTCACCAGTGTGGCCATCCAACGGCAAACGGGCGGCGACTTGGCAGAAATCCTCGACCGGATCGGCTACGTGATCCGCGAACGGTACAAGATCCTCGGCCAAGTCCGAGCGCTGACGGCGGAAGGCCGCTTGTCCGGGATCGTGCTGATTGCGTTACCGATCTGCTTGTTCTTGCTGATGCTCTGGATGAAGCCGGACTACATCAAGCTACTCTGGACCGATCCGATGGGCATCAAGATGTCCATCGGGGCCGTCTTCCTGATGCTGATCGGCTCCTACTCGATCCAGAAGATCATCGACATCAAGGTGTGATGCGGGGCTTGAGTGAAACAGACAAACAGGCAGACCGACGCAGCGGATTGACACACTGAGAAGACACCGAAGGGGAGACTACCGTGGATTTGCTCGCAATTATTTCGGCCGAGACCGTGTTACCCGTTGTGGTTTTCATCGGGATCATGGCTGCGGCGTTTTGGTTAATGACGCTGATTTCCAAACGGAACAGCCACGCCGAAGACCGACTCGAACGGATCGGCCGACCGAAGTCGCTGATGGAACTGGAACTCGCTCAACAAGACTCGCGCCAACGGTTCGCGGGCCTGAAGGATATGATTTCCAGCTTCGGCAAAGCGATGGAACCGAAGTCGGATCTGGAGAAAGACGGACTGAGGGTGAAGCTAGCCAATGCCGGCTTCCGCAGCGAAGCCGCACCGGCAGTCTTCCTCGGGGTCCGGGCCGTGTTTCTGGCATTGTCCGTACCGATCGTCTTCGGGGTGTGGCTGATGTTCGGCTTCTCCTCGAAGGGGTTGCTGGCGATGGCAGGGGGTCTCGGATTCGGCTTGTACTTCCCGGTGATTGCCCTCAACCACCTGAAGAGCCAACGCCAAATGGAGATTTTCCTCACCTTGCCCGACGCGCTCGACTTGTTGGTCGTGTGTGTCGAATCCGGGCTGGGTCTTGACGCCGGGTTGCGGAAGGTGACGGACGAAATGAAAGGGCACGCCAAGGTGATGACGGAAGAACTCGCGCTGTCCAACTTGCAATTACAAATGGGTCGGCCGCGGCGCGAAGTGCTGCACGACCTCGGCGTGCGGACTGGGGTGGATGACGTGAAGAGCTTGGCGGCAATTCTGATCCAAGCCGACCGCTTCGGATCGAGTATTGCGCAAGCGTTACGAGTTCAATCGGATTCGATGCGAACTCGGCGGCGGCAAATAGCCGAAGAAAAGGCAGCAGCGACTGCGGTGAAGCTGATCTTCCCACTGGTGCTGTTCATCTTCCCCGCCATTTTCGTGGTTCTGGTCGGCCCCGCGGCGATCCAGATTCAGAAGGGCTTGCTTTCTAAGGGTGGATAACCGGCCGACGGGCAGGATGCCCCGATGGCCCTCACGGAGGAGAGTCGAGATGACCCGGATCTTAAAGGCGGCTTCGGTCGTCGCGTTGATGGTCAGTGGCTTCGGTTCCGTCGGCTGCGTCTCGGGCGACCGGCCCGGTATCCAGAACCGCTACGACACCAAAGTCGATCCTTGCTGGCCCGAACGGTACAGCTTCCAGGCGCGGGAAGCGGTGATCGCCCCGTTCGCAACCCACGTCCTGAACGGCAAGATCATCGACCAGACGATCTTCAACGGGGACTTTGAACCCGGTACGGAAAAACTCAACAGCGGCGGCCTGGCGAAACTGGACACGATTGCTCGTCGTCGCCCCGTCGATGGCCAACTCAGCCTCCAAACGACCCGCGACATCAACTACGACGCCGCGAAACCGGACGACTACGTCCGCACCCGCTCCGAGTTGGACGCCAAGCGAATCCAAGCGATTCA
>JANLRE010001164.1:0-1384 GCA_031368205.1 Fimbriiglobus sp.
GGTCACGGTCACGTTTGCATTCGGGTAACGGCCGTACATCAGGTCTTGGAACAGTTCCTTCAACTCCGGTTTTCGCTTTGTTTGCCACGCTTCTTTCGTGGTGACAGCGGTGCCGTCGAACATCACGAGTGGGTCCGGCAACTCCGGGCGACACGGCAGTTTGTCAAACCGAAGTGCCTCCGGGTCGATCCCCCACGAAGACGACGTTATCACGAATACTCCGAACAGGCTGATGAGAAGCGAACGCATACGAACACCGGGGAAGAGGTTAGCGAACAGAATACATTTCACCACGAATCACACGAATCAGACGAATGAAATCTGAAACTGGCGCCTAGTAGGTCGTGGTCGAGGAGGCTTGGCGACGAGGCCCGACATGAGATAGCCGCCGGACGACAGAGGCTGAATACAATCCCATCATGCCACATATGTCGAGCCTCGATGACTCGACTCGACCTACAAGAACTGAAATCACTCTCTCCGTTTTATTCGTCCGATTCGTGTGATTCGTGGTGAACATTTCACGTCGGTTTTTCGTCGGTCACGAACTCTTTGACACCGAGCCGGGTTTGGTGGCCTTCGAATGTGCCGCCGTCGGCGGTCTTGCCCTGGAAGTAATCTTTTTGCCAACCGCGTTTCACCACTTCTGGATTGAGTGCCTTTAGTCCCGTCAGGAACCCGCGACGGCTCGCTTCCCACTCGCTGTACTTGGCGTGCAGTTCCGGGTTGGTGTTCAGGCGTGCGAGATGCGGGAGTAGCGTTTCCGTGAACCCGCGTGGGATCGGCACGAGCATACAAATCGGCTCGCCCTTCTCGAACTGGACCCACTCGTTGGTGCGGGTCATCTTCCAGTTCATGGTGAACGTGGACGACGCCCAGTCGGTCTCCACGACGCCTTCGAGGGCTTGCACGCCGTCCTTGGGCCAGTTGCTCGGCCCCTTCACCCAGAGGTTGATGCCCGGCGGCGTGCGGAACAAATACGGGACCGAAAACGTGACGACGCCGCTGCCGAAGTGACTGGTGATCGTCGGGTCCCCGATGCCGTCATCAAAGCGGATTTCCAGGTCTTTCGCCGACGCACCGCCGTACCAGAAAACGCGAAAACTCGTCGGGCAAGTCATGAACCAACCGTTCTGGTTCGCAATGTTCAGCGGCAAGCAGCGGTACGGGTGCCGTTGGTCCGTGGCGT
Source organism: Fimbriiglobus sp. (assembly GCA_031368205.1). Lineage (GTDB taxonomy): Bacteria > Planctomycetota > Planctomycetia > Gemmatales > Gemmataceae > Fimbriiglobus. Next base: position 1,190 of record JANLRE010001164.1, read on the forward strand.
CCATCCAGGCCCGTTCGATGGGGGCGGCTTGCAGGCCGACCGTGACGTGATCGTAGATCTGGTACGCCGTGAACGCTAAATCGTCTGGCATGTCCCCTCCGTGATTCCAAGTGATGACCGATCCACGGCTTGGGAGCGGCCACCAAAAGCCCGTCCGTTGCCGCCCTTCTCGTCGGCTTGCCGCAACGAGAGTTG
>JANLRE010001168.1:0-5142 GCA_031368205.1 Fimbriiglobus sp.
CTCGTTCCTGTCGGGCCTCGCAAAGCCTCGACCACGACCTACACAAATCCCGCGCCGTATACTTTGCTGGAGATATTCTTTCGGGAGTTTCAGTTGTGATGTTGCGATCTGCTTGGTTCGCCGTTGGCGTGTTGCTTTCGCTCCTTGCATCGCCCCTGATTGCCCAACAACCGATGCCGGCGGAGCAGCAGGCGGAGGTCATGCTGACGGCGGCGCGCAAGGGGTACGCCGAGGGGAACTTGCCGTTTGCACGGGAGCGGTTTCAGGAAGTGGTCACGAAGTTTGGCAACACACCACAGGCCAATGCGGCGCGGTTCGGGTTGGCGTTGTGTCTAATCAATTCGCCGGAGCAGGACTTCGCCAAAGCGATTGACATTCTGAAGGGGCCGAGTGGCGATGGCGGGTTCGTCGATCGCGGGCAAGCGCTTTACTTGTTGGGTGTGAGTCATCGGGCGTTGGGTTTGAACACGGCGCAACCGCAGGCGGCGAATCAGCGATTTACGCAAGCTCAACAGGCGTTCAACACGGCACGCGACGTGTACCAAGGCCAGAAGAACGACGATTGGGCGGCACGGTGTCGGTGTGATGTCGCGGAGATGGAGCTACGTCAGAACAAAGTGAAGGAAGCCCGCGCCACGTGTGAACCGTTCACGAAAGACGCGGCGTTTGCCAAGAACAAGCACCGCAAGTTGGGGCTGTACTATCACGGCCTCGCGTGCTTTCTGGACAGGGATTACACCAATGCGGGGCGGTCGTTGAACCAAGTCTCACCGTTCACGGACCCGGCGTTTGGCATTCACGCGGAGTACCTCGTCGGGCGGGTGATGCACCTGGGCGGGGAGCAAGCGGAAGCGGCGGTGCATTACGATGCGGTGTTGGCAAATTACGAACGAGCCAAGAAAGACGCCACGGAAGCGCTGAAGCAACCCGATCGCTTCAAGACCAACCCGTTCGAGAAAGCACGCCTGGAATCGTTGACGAAAAGTCCGTCGCCGGAATACCTTTCTGGGGCGGCGTTTCACGGGGCGTGTTTGAATTACGAAACGGGGAAGTTCGCGGAAGCGTTGGCGAAGTTCCAGACGTTCTTGAAAGACAGCTCGCAATCGCCACTCGCCCCGGATGCGGCCCTGCGTGCCGGGTTCTGCCTCGTGCAGTTGAAGCAGTTCGACGAAGCAACGAAGTTGCTGGCGCCAATCCCGGACAAGACTCCACGGCTTGCGGACCAAGCCTTGTTCTGGTCGGGCAAAGCGCAACTGGGTCTGGCGACTCTCGTTGACCCGGCCAACACCACGGACCGCGATAACAAGTTGAAGACCGCCATCGCCACGCTGAAAACTGCGACGGACAAGGCGAACCAACTGACCGGGCAAGAACCGGAAGCGAAAATCCGTCGGCACGAGATGCTGTTTGAACTGGCTGACGCGCAACAATCGGTGAAGCAGTTTAAGGAAGCGGCGAGTCTATACGAAACCCTTTGGAACGACCAATCGCTACCCAACCGGCGCGAAGAATTGTTGCAACGACTCGGGGCCGCGCTCGGGGCGGCAGGGCAAGTGGATCGCTCCGGTCAGCGCTGCGATGAGTTTCGGCGCCTGTTCCCGCAAAGCACGCTGACCCCGGCGGTGTTGTTTCGTCAGGCGGAAAACCTCTTCGCCCAAGCCGTTGCCATCACCAAGGACAAGAACCGCGCCGCCGAGTTGAAGCAGCGGTACGAAGAAGCCGCGACGAAGTACAAGGAAGTGGCGGACAAGTACCCCGAGTTCGAGCGAGTCCACTACGCCCGCTACGGCATGGGCATTTGCTACACGCAACTCGGCAATCTCGACGAGGCGGTCAAGTCGATCGACGCGATCCCCGCACCGGACCGCTCCGGCGAACTGGCTTCATCTAGCTATCTCCTCGCGGATTGTTTGATCCGCCAAGCGCCGACGAAAGCCGACGATGCGCTGCAAGAAAACCAGGTCCGCGAAAAGCTAACGCTGGCAGTGGGGTTGCTCGAAAGCTACATCGCAGCGAACGCCAAAGCACCGGAAGCACCGGCGTCATTGTTAAAACTTGGGCATTGCTTGAAGCGACTCGGGGCCACACTCGCCGACCAGAATGAACGCAACCAGACGCTCACCAAAGCCCGCGAAGCGTTCGAGAAATTAAACAAGGACTACGCCAAGGATCCGCTCGCCGGGCAAGCCATACTCGAAATCGCCAAGGTCCGCGCGCTGTACGGCGACCGGGGCGGCGCGATGAACGATCTCCGTGCCTTTAGCCAACGGGATGAACTCAAGAACCACCCCATCGCCCCACTGGCCGCGCTGCACTTGGCGACTCTTTGCCGCGAACAGAATCAACCCGTCGAAGCGGTGAAGGTGCTGGAGGAAGCCCGTAAACGTTACGAAGCGGACCTCCTCAAAGACCCCGAACGACTGGAGTGGGCCACGCTGTTGAAGTACCACCACGCGGTGGCCATTTTTGAGACCGGGAAGCCGACCGAAGCCCGCCCGCTCTTCGAGCAAATTGTGCAACAAGTCCCTGGCAAACCGATCACAGCCGAAGCCGCGCTACGCAGTGGGCAATGCCGCATCGCGGAGGGCCGCAAGGGAATTGAAGTCGGCCAGCAAGCCTTAAACCAAGCAGGAAACGACAACGCCAAGAAGAACGCGGCGCTGCAAACCATCGGCCAGGGTCGGCAGATGATCGTCGAAGCGGCGGACCAACTTTACCTTCGTGCGGAGCAGTTCAAAACCGCATTGCCAGCCGCCGAAGCCCGTGCCCGCATGTACTACGACAGCGCGTGGGCGTGGCGAACCATCGCGGAAGACGAAGTCGCCAAAGCACGTTCTCAACCGAATCAAGAACTTCAACCGAACGAAAAACGCGCCCACATTGCCTACAAGCGGTTGATCGAAGCGTTCAGTGACACCGCGATGTCAGTGGACGCTCGCTACGAACTTGGCGAACTCCTTGCGGAGGGTGGCGACCACGACGGGGCCATCATACTACTTAAAGAAGCGCTGGATCAAGAACCGGCGGATCGCCCCGTGACACCGGATACAACGGAACGCATTCGACTGCGATTGGGTGCGAGTTTGGTTGCCAAGAAAGACTACGCGGCAGCGGCGAATCAGTTTGAAGCCATCGCCACGAACGCCAAGTCGCCGTTCATCGCCCAGGCACTTTACCGGGCGGGTGACTGCTATTATGCAGCGGGGGATTTCCCGAAGGCGATCAGTAAACTGACGGTGTTCCGGGACAAGGGCGAGTTCCACAACCGCGACAACGTGAGCGACCGGGCGATGCTTCGGTTGGGGCAATCACTCAGCGAAACAAAGCAAACGGAACCGGCGCGCCAAGTGTTTGACGTAATGATTCAACGCTTCGGAGCGGGCAACCCCTTCGCGTTGGACGCTCGCTACGGGATTGCGGGAACACTGCAAAACCAAGGCAAATTCGATGATGCGGTGAACGCCTACCAAGCCGTGATTGCGGCAACCCAAACCGAAATTGCGGCGAAGGCACAGCTTCAAATCGGCCATTGTCGGCACGCCCAAAAACGTTTCGCCGAAGCCGCGACCGCCTATCAACTGGTGCCTTACACCTACGAAGCGTTCCCCGAACTGGGCTATGCCGCGATGCTCGAAGCCGCCCGTGCGTTCACCGACGATCGTAAGCCGGACCAAGCCGAAACGCTGCTGCGTAAGCTGCTGATAGTAGCCCCTGCCAACAGCGTTTGGGCCAAAGCCGCGACGGAACGCCTTGAGAAAAAGTAAGGGATTTCATCATGCGGACACGAATTGCCTTTGCGTGCCTGTGGGCGTTGATCGCGGTGCGTCCGGGAGTGGCTTATGTCGAAGCGCCGTTGTCGTTGGGTGCGGTCATTTCGCAATCGGTCGTGGTCTGTTCGATGGTCGTGACCAAGGTCGATAAGCAGAACAATCTCATCATTTACCAGAAGGTCGCGGACTTAAAGGGGAAGCACCCGCACGAGGTGATTAAGCACAACATCGGCAAGAACGGGCTGCGGGCGGGGGAGTGGGAAGAGATCATGAAGTGGGCGGAAGTTGGCAAGACGGCCGTCTTCTTTCACAACGGGTCGGCCAGCGAAACCTACATCGGCGTGACGTGGTATCAGGCCTACCCGCAGGGCGAATGGTGGGGCATGTCGCACGGCGAGCCGTTTCTGCTGCGAAGCTACTCGGGCAAGGTGGACAAGCTTCCGGGTCTGGTGACGGACATCGTTGCGGGCAAGGAAGTCATCGTGCCGTGCCTGATCGACGGCGACAAAGAAGCGTTGCACAAGAAGACCGCGAAAGTCCAGCGGATGAAGGTTTCGCTGAAAATTCAGGACTACAACCCGAAGCGTGACTTCACAGGATGGGGTGGCGAAGACATTCGGCGATTGGCAGGCATGGCCGGGTTCGACCGCTTCGCGGCACTGGGTCGTGTCGAAGCGGACACGCTCTCAACGTCCGTGGTGGACTTCGACGGCGACGGCAAACCGGACATTTGCTTTGTCGGGGCGAATCGCGTCCTGTTATTGCAAAACGGCGGCGATGCGTTCACGGAAGTTTCACTGCCCGGCTTGATCGGCGGCGCTCGTTCGGCAGTGTGGGCAGACTACTCCGGCGATGGCTTACCCGACTTGTTGTTAGCGACGCCGACGGGACCGAAGCTGTACACGAACCTCGGAAAGGGGCAATTCCGCGACGACTCTCGGCTGCTGCCCAAAGAGGCCGCGTACAACCTGACCGCAGCGGCATGGGGCGACTTCGACGGCGACGGCAAGCCGGATATTCTGCTGGCCAACGGCTTCCACGGCTTACGGCTGTACCGCAACAAGCGGCCCGATAACGCCGTTTTGAAGCTTGTTCCGCCCAAGTTCGGCCCGTGGCACGCGGTCGGCCCGTTCCGGCACAAGGACGGCCCGCAGAAGAATTTCGACTTCGTGTTTCCACCGGAAGCGGAACCAATCCCGAACCTGAGCACGGTTCACAAAGGCAAACGGGACGCCGACATTCGCTGGGCGAAGAAAGATTACAAAGACGCCACGGTGAACGACCTGACGGACTTTGGCAACAACTGCGCCACGTACTTGTCATAGTCAACCTTCAGTTGAGTGTCGCTGATGGGGTTGGCTTTAACGTAGTC
>JANLRE010000001.1:0-1357 GCA_031368205.1 Fimbriiglobus sp.
CCAAAATCGGAAGTCACACCCGCGAAGCAGGCGTAGTTGTGCCACAACGAGCAATCGAGTAGGTGGCCTACACCACACACTTCTTGCCGTGATTCAAAATCTGATACGCCAGCTTGTGCGCCTCACACGCCTGATGAAATACTTGAGTCATTCCGGACATTTTGTGTGAATTCGCACCTCCAGATCTGCCGATAGTAGCAATTGTACCGCCATCTTTGGTGGGTGATTTCGTCCATCCCGAGCTTTTGGCTCGTTTTGGCAGGAGCGGCTCTTATGGCTCGTCGTGCAAAACCTTCCCCCCGTCCCGAAGTTCAGGTGCTGGAAGATCGCTCCGTGCCAGCGACGCTGACGGGTATGATCTATGCGGACAGCAACGGCAACGGCGTGCAAGATGTTGGCGAAGCGGGGTTGGCGGGCGTTACGGTGCAATTGGACACCAATTCCGAAGGCCGCATTGACGCCACGACTACGACGGACGCCAGCGGAACCTACACCTTCAAGAACATCCCGACGGGGCGACACACCGTTCTCGTTGTGCCGCCACTCAGCACCACGGCGCTTGGTTCCACGACTACTCAGATTGCCGTCACCACGAGCGATGTCACCGTGACATCCATTGCGCTACGACCCAACGGCAAAACCTCCGGCACGATCTATGCGGACCTCAACGGTAACAACGTCCAGGACGCAAATGAGCCGGGTTTGCCCGGTATTTACGTCGCCCTCGACCTGAACGGGGACGGCTCCACGGACTTCAACACGACTTCGGGCGCGAACGGCACGTTCTTGTTTTCCAACGTGCCGGACGGCTTCAGCAAAATTACCGTGAACTCGCCGGTGAACTACACCCCGAGTTTGTTGAACACCGCGAACGCGCTCGTTTCCAACGGCAACACCGTCGATCAGTTGAACTTCGGCGAACGCCCGACCAACGCACTAACCGGGAAGATTTACCTCGCCGCGTCGCAAAACGGCAGCGCCGGGCTGTCCAACATTGTGGTCGCATTGGACGCAACGCCGGACGGCAAATCGGCCCAAACAGCCGTCACGAACACGGACGGCATTTACCTGTTCGCTAACGTGCCCGTTGGCACCCACTCTGTAAGCGTCTTCGCCCCGTCCGGCAGCCAATTCATCACGCCGGACGGCACGAACAAACTGACCACGACCGTTGCCTTCACCGGGAGCGCCCCGAACGCCGGGAATGTCAAACAAGGCCTTGACATTGGCGTGAGCTATCCGGGGTCTGTGAGCGGGAAAATCTACCGGGACGTGAACGGCGACGGCGTGAAGCAGTCCACCGAGCGCAACATTCCGCCCGGCACAATCACCGTGGAGTTGAACGGCAAGTTGATTG
>JANLRE010000008.1:0-1579 GCA_031368205.1 Fimbriiglobus sp.
CCTTCCAGTACAACCCGTTCACGCACACCGGGGTCTGGTCGATTACGCCGCTGAATGAAACATGGACGATCTCGAACGGAGTGGCTGTCGGTAGTGACAACTTTGTCGGCAACTCGACGAACCGATTCATGTACCTCGGCCAGTTGAAGTGGGCGCCAAAGGACGGCAAATCGACCGCGTTGTTCAACGTCGCGTTGACCAATCCAAAGTATGACACCGTCGATGCGTTCCCGATCTACAACACCTACAACATGCAGTACACCCATAAGTTCAACGACAAGTGGTCCTACGTGTTCGACACCGCATTCTCGCACATGGACGAGATCCCCGGTGTCGGCTCCGCGAACTGGTATGGGTTTGTGAACTACCTGACCTACCAATGGAGCGAGAAAGTGAGCAGTACGTTCCGGGCGGAGTTGTTTGAAGACTCCAAGGGCGTTCGGACGGGCAGCAAGGGTCTGTACACCGGATTGACTTACGGGGTGAATTGGTCCCCAGTCAAATCGCTGTTGATCCGCCCAAGTGTGCGGTTCGACCACGCGAGTGACAGCCGCCCGTTTGAAGGGAAGTCGGACCTCTTCACCGCCACTATCGACGCGATCGTTCGTTGGTAAGTATTGCCGTAGTAAACGACGCAACCTGGCAATTTTGCCGGGTTGTTTCATTTGGTGGTGAACTTTCTGCCACCGTCCGGTATCGTTACTCCTGAGCCTCGTGACGGCATTGAATAGGCTCCGCAAATAATCCGTCGCACCCTTCCTATGGCTGATGCCAAACTCCGGTCTGCAATTGCGTTTGAAGCCGCGCGCTTGATGTACGAACGGGTGGAGTCTGAATACTTCACCGCGAAGCGTAAGGCGGCCAAGCGGCTTTGTCGTAACGACCTCAAGCCCAGTGACTTGCCGTCCAATGCGGAAATCCGCGACCAAATCCAAACCTTTGCCCGGCTTCACGAAGGCGACAACCGCACGAAAAACCTGATGCAGATGCGGTTGCACGCCCTGCGGATGATGCGGCAACTCTGCCGCTTCCGCCCCCGGTTAATCGGCAGCGTGATGACCGGGCACACCCGCAAAGGCTCCGACATCGACTTGCATTTGTTTTGTAACAGCACGGAAGCCATCACCAACATTCTGGACGAGACCGGGCTGCAATACGACGTGGAGCGGAAGCAAGTTGAAAAGCACGGCGAGTCCCGTGTCTTCATTCACATCCATGTTTATGACACGTTCAACTTTGAACTCACAATCTACCCCGAAGATAAAGCCCACTACGTGTTCAAGTCGTCGATCACCGGAAAGGCCATTGAGCGGGCGTCGATCGCAGAATTCGAGCAATTCCTGGCAACGGAATACCCCGAATTGAACGTGGACGAGGCAATCGAGGAACAAGAAGAAACGGTCGATCCCTATCAGCTTTTCCGCCTGATGTTATTGCCGCTCGAACGGGTCAAACAAAACGTGAAGTACCACCCCGAGGGGGACGTGCTGTATCACTCGTTACAAGTCTTTGAACTCGCAAAAGATGTCCGGCCCTACGATGAAGAATTCTTGCTGGCAGCACTGTTGCACGACATCGG
>JANLRE010000020.1:0-1061 GCA_031368205.1 Fimbriiglobus sp.
GCGAGGCCCGACACAAGGCCGCCACCGAACAAGTGGCTGCCCCTATTCCCATCAAGCTTCAATCTCGGGCCTCGCAAAGCCTCGACCACGACCTACAAGAACTATTTACCACCCTTGAACTGCGACTGGTCAACCGTCCAAGACTGTTCCACGCAGCCTTTTGCTGGTACCACGATTGACGTGGTCAGTTCGAGTGGGGCCGCGTACTTTTGGCGAAAAAACAGCCCGGTCTCGGGGTCCGTTTCGACGGACGTGACCTGCCAGTTGCGGACCCGGCAGACGATTTCGTACTCACCACTCGGGACCGCTTTCAGTTCAAACCGCCCGTCACTTTGCGTGATGGCTGCATACGGATGCTCCGTTACCAGCACGTCCGCCGCGAGCCAATAATACCCCGCACCACTGGTGAGTTCCACAATGCCGGAGCGATCGAAACTCCGCGTCAGCGATTTGTTGGACTCCGGAAACTCCAGGGAAAAGAACGCCGCTCCCCGTGCCCGCAAGGTGTGCAATTCAGGATCGTGCGACACCATCTGCACGTCCGCACCAGTGCGAACAACGGCAACTGACTGGGGCATTTCACCTTGCTGGAGTTGAATGCGAAAGTCCCGATGTTCGACCCGCAGGGGCGGCCGGTCCCACGGTTTACTGCGTGCGGGGTCCACTTTTTTGAGGTAGACCAACGCATTGGCGATTCCGTGACTGGCGGGATCGACAAGAGGTGCAAACGGGTTGGTCACAGCAATCCAGCGGTACGCCACCCCATCCGGAACGACACCGATCTGAGGCTTGAGTTCCGGAACCGGCCCTTGCCAGCGGATGTGCCCGGAGATCGTTCCCGACGTTTCGGGGTCGTGGTTCGCACCGAGTTCGATCGCGGTGGGTTGACTTGGTTTTGTCGGCGCAATCGGTGGTGTACAACCGAGAACGCCTAACAAACCCACCCCGAGCAGAAGCACGGGGTGGAAACGAAATGATTGGTCGAGTCGCAACACGTTAATTGTGGGATCCTCCCGACGGTGCGAGCATTACTTGCCGGTAGTGTCTCAGTTTGCCAGTAG
>JANLRE010000025.1:0-1945 GCA_031368205.1 Fimbriiglobus sp.
AGCAGTTCGAGGCCATCGACCCAGAGGGCGCCGGCGCGGTCGAAGAGTTTTAGCCGCGCGTCCCATAGCTTCCAATCGCTGTCAGGGGTGTGGGCGGTCGGCCTCTTGCTCTCCCACATAGCGAACGGCAACGGCTCGTCAATTGCCCCCGCGTCGGCGGCCAGTAGCTTGAACATCTGGTCGAACAGCCGCGTTCCCACGCCACGCCGCCGGTGGGTCTCGGCCACGCCCAGGTAGTTGACGTAGCCGCCGTAACCGGGGAGGTGCGTGCCGTAGGCAAACCCCGCGAGTTGCTCGGGGTTCACGGCGTGTTCTTCGGGCATCGCCACGAGCAAGTGATTGCCCGACTTCTCCGGTCGCCACCCGACGCGGCCCTTCAAGGAGCGGGCGATCCAGCCCCACGGAATGCGTTCGTCCGCGTGCTGCGTGGCGACGTACAGTCGCTCCGCAGCTTGGACCAACGGGTCGCTAACTTCAAGCGGTTCAAAACAGAAAATACGGTCGGTGCGCAACATTACCTCCACCCCTTCGCCGCATTTGGCGATTCACGGTGTCCCTGTATTCTAGGGGACGTTTCGCCAAGTCGGGGGTCTGGCGGGTGGCGAAACGGTGGTAAAGTGCCGTGAAGAATTCGAGTAGTTCCGCCCCAAGCCCTGACGCCGAGAGAAGGTTGCGATGCCGCCGGTGAAGCCCAAGAAATACAGTTACGATTATCCACGCCCGGCCTTGACCGTGGACGCCGTCGTCGTCACCCGCGATGTTCACCCGCATGTTCTTTTGATTCAACGCAAGCACGACCCGTTTGCCGGAACTTGGGCCTTGCCGGGCGGGTTTGTCGAACAAAACGAGGCACTCGCCGATGCCGCCCGTCGAGAATTGCTTGAAGAAACTGGTGTCGTGGTGGAAGACCTCGAACCGCTTTACACTGCCGGTGATCCGGACCGCGACCCGCGTGGCTGGACCGTTAGCGTGGTGTTCCTGGCGCGAGTAGCGGCGAAGAAACTGAAGCCGCGTGCGGCGGACGACGCCAAAGCGGTGAAGTGGTTCCGACTCGATGATCTTCCGGAACTCGCCTTCGACCACGCGATGATTCTCGACCGCGCACGGGTGCGGATCGCGGATAGACTGGTGTGAGTTCGGCTTGATGTGCTCATCGAGATTCATCGTGACGGTTGTTCGCATCGTGATTGCTGCTGTTCTCGTCGGGTGCTTGCTCACGCCGGTGTTGTTGCCGGTGGGGGCCGCTTTGCGTTCTACTTCGACGGTTGTTGCGGAAGCGGATCGCATTGGCGGGTTGGCGGTGAACACCTTGATGCTTGCGGCGATTGCATCATTGATCGCGGTCCCGTTGGGTGTGTTCATTGCGTTGGTGTTGGAGCGGGTACGGGTACCGGGTGCGGGCGTGTTGCGGGTGTTCGTGTTGATCGGTCTGTTCGTGCCGTTGCCCATTTATGCCGTCGCATGGCAGGTGATTTTGGGCACGTGGCTACCGCCCCTCAGTTTGGCACCGGGGGATGTCGCGTGGCGACCGTGGAGCCAAGGGTTACTGCCGGCGGGGTGGGTTCACGGCATGGCGGGGTTGCCGTGGGTGGTCTGGATTGTGTCGGCAGGGTTGCGGAAAGCCGATCGCGTTTTGGAAGAGGATGCGCTAGTATCCGGCGGACCACGGGCCGTGTTGCGCAACGTCCTGCTACCCCGTGCGATGCTCGCGGCGGTCGTGGCCTGGGGGTGGGTCGTCGTGCAGGCGGCCACCGAGATTCCCGTCACCGACGCGATGATGGTGCGGACCTTTGCGGAGGAAGTTTACACGCAACTGGTGGGCGCGACGGATGGCTATGCCAGTGCCGTCATCGTGGTTGTGCCAGCGTGGATTGCGGCTGTGGGGATCGGTGGCGTATTGATTCAACGAACCGACCGCGTCTTCGGGCAAGCTCCCACGGAAGCA
>JANLRE010000053.1:0-2622 GCA_031368205.1 Fimbriiglobus sp.
TCGCGGCGATGCGGTTGGTGTGGGAACGCATGAAGTTGATTATCGAACCGAGTGCGGCAGTCGGTGTTGCGGTCGTGTTGGGTGAACAGTTTCGTCGCCAAGAAAATATCCGCAAAGTGGGTGTGGTCCTTTGCGGTGGAAACGTGACGCTGGAAAAACTCTACTGGTGAAAATGATCGCGCAAGTCGTGGCGGTTATTCCGTTCGTGCCTGTGACAACCAAACAGCACAGACGGGCGAAACTGTGCTGTTCAGTCGGTCATCCGACATAGAGTCCGGAGAGCGAACTCAAACTCGTGGCCGGTAGGTTGATCCAAGCCGGCGGGGCGATGCTCTGGAACAACGAGACGGCGGTATAAATTGAGGTGAGCGAATCCCCGCCGGTCACAAGATCGGGGCGGCCATCGCCATCCACATCGGCGGCAGCAACTCGGACTCCGGTTCGCGTGTCCGTGTTACCGGCAAAGAAATTGGCGATCGAGACGTGCCGGTTCGCCATTAACTGTTGACCATCGAACACGGTGACGCGCGGGCCACCACCCGGACCAGCACCGGCCACGACATCCGCGAACCCGTCGCCGTTCAAATCCGCGACGGTCACGTAGGCACCGTTGCGCAAGTCGGATTCAAACGCAAAAAAATCGGCCACGAGATTTTGCGGGCCGATGCTGTTGGTTAATGTCGTGCCGTCCAGAATGGCAATGCGTGGACCGCCACCGTACCCGGCGGAGATCACCAAATCGGCTGTGCCATCCCGGTTCACGTCCCCCAGGGCCGGGCGAATCCCACCCCGGAAGTTTGGATCGTTGATTCCATAAAATCGACTGAGCTGAACGACACGACCCGCTGCCAACGCGGCGCCGTCGTAAATTGCGACGACCGGGCCGCCGTTCTCATCGGGCGTCACGACGAGATCGGCTTTGCCGTCGTGATTCAGATCGGCTGATGCGATAAACACGCCGCCGGTGAAGGCCGATTCAAACGGCAATACCGTGGCGATTTCCGCGCCGGTCACGCCGTCGAATAATTTCACGACCGCCACCTGACCGGGACCAGTCGCCGTCAGCAAGTCGGGCACACCGTCGCCCGTCACGTCCGCCGTTGCCGTCCGGACACCGCCGGAATACGTCGCCCCATACGGCTGGATCGTGCGGATCACGTCGCCATTTGAGCCATATTCCACGGCCGAGTTGGCCGTGCCAACTGCGAAGCGGGCAATCGCCGGTGTGGCCAGCGACTTGATAACCGCTGCCGCAGGCGAAGGTGGCGTCACCACTTCTTGGGCCGGTACAACCGGCGGGCTGACGGGTATTGTGCTATTCCAGCCGATGTCCTTGAGTACCGCAAATTCGAGAGGGGTCACGACTCGTTTGACGCCCGGCGCGAGCGCCGGTTGCATCGGCGAATCTTGGCCTTTGTAGCTGGTACCTGGTGCGAAGTGATCCGGCGGGTCGCCGACAACGGCAACAGAATTCCCCATTAAATCGACGACATTCGGGCCGGCAAATCGGCCATTGGTGATGTGCCGGGTGAACGCCGGTTCGCCGAGACCAAACCCGAAGACGTGAAGCAACTCGTGGATCGCAACACTGTTAAAATCGTACTGTTTGGGAGAAGGGTTATTGGTGCCGAAATTCCAATTGCTCTTGTCATCGAACGTAATCATGCCACCCCAGGTGGCGAAATCAGTTTTGGGCGTTGCCAACGCACCCGTTTGGCCCCGCGCTCGCACCGTATCCAGCCACGCCCGTGACCCCGTCGCACTGAACCCGCCGGACGTGGTCAGACCTAATTCCCCCGCACCAATCGAAGCCGCCGCAATGTACACGACGATTTCATCTTGGTGAACCGTTGGGTTCGGGATCGTGACATCCGAGCGGGTCACGGGGTTATAAATCGTAGCGTTCCACGTGTTGCTACCACTTGGTGCAATTTCTGAAAGTGTGTCGTGAAGTTGCGATGTGATTGATTGAGCGGCACTATCCAAAGCCGCCCGACGTTCCGGGGAGTTGAAAAACCCCGACGTGTCGTAGGTGTAGTCGAAACGGACGGCGACCGCAGGGACATCGCGCGGTTCCAATTCTTCCACCACCGACCGAATGGCCGTGGCGTGACGATTGTTCTGCATAGTTACCGTTGCGAATGGCTTCGTACCCAGCGGCCGCCCCTCCATGTTGGTGGGCGAAATGCGGCCTGCCGCGCTACGTGCGATGGATATAACCAGGTGTTATGGATTTGGGAACTAAAAAATCTCAAAATTGTGTCAAAGATGTCAGAAACTTCCTGCCGTGATTCTCCCACTTAACAAAGCTGTTCATTTGCTGTTTTCCCAGCAAAGAATTAGCACTCTGCAATAATCAAATTGCGCAGTTCCCCTGCCAAGAACACTGATCCTGTCACGCAGATCAAATCATCCAAGTTCACTTGATCTCGCGCAGTTAACCACGCTTCACTTGCCGATTGGTGAATGCTGTACGAACGCCACGGTGCGACCTCTTCCAGAACCTCCGCCAACTTCTCGGGGGATACGCTGCGGGTGTTGTTGCTGTACTGGGTCAGATAAAAGTGGTCGAAGTAGGCACCCAGTGTGCCCAAGATCTCAGGGTATTGTTTGTCGGAAGAG
>JANLRE010000147.1:0-1098 GCA_031368205.1 Fimbriiglobus sp.
GCTAGGTTGCGGCCTTGGTCGGCCATGTTGTAGGCGTAGTTGTTGAGGACCAAGACGCTGTCCGGGTTGTCTTCGAGCAACTCCCGGTAGACCACATCGGCTTTGTCAAACTGCTTCAAGCCGTTGTAGACCTCGGCGAGACGAAGTTGCGCACTCTGCTTCAATTTGGGCGTCACGTTCGGCTCGTTCAAAATCCCCTGAATCAATGTGAGGGCTTCAGGATACCGTTCAAATGTGCAGAGAATATGGGCTTTGAGAAGGATGATTTCGGCACTTTTACCGGCGTTGTTGATCGACTGCATCGCTTTCGGCCCCTCGCCAATTTCCGCATAAGCCTGCGCCCGAACTGCGTTCCAATTGTACGACGCGCGGATACCTTGCTGGGCTTCGAGGCGATTGCATAACTCAATTTCTTGAACCCATTTTCGTTGCCGTTCCAGGCAAGTCAGGAGTGCCGGAATCGCCTCCGGGTTTCCCGCTTGCAGGGCGGCCCGCAGCAGAGTCTCGACGACGCCAATTTGACCGGCTTGTTCCGCGAACCAGACGATCAATTCGCGCGTGTCTTTCTGCCGGACGAGCATCGCTTGCCCTTCGGCACGCACTTGTCGTATTAGCAACTCACCGAGTTTCGGTTCCGCTTTCATTGATGCGACGAGGGCACGAAATCGTTCGACCGCGAAGCGGGCTTTCGCGTCACGGTCCGCTCCGGGTTCCTCGTCATCGCGTCCGGCACGGGCGGCTTTTGAATAGCGATCGACCAGGTCGAGCAAATCTTTCCCGTTGCTCACGCCGTTGTAGAACCGGACGAGTTGGGCAAAGAACTTCGGGTCCGTGGTGCTGTCCGCAATTTCTCGGAACAGTCTTGCCGCAACAGCGGGATTGTCGATCGCCAGTTCGCCGGCCAACACCCAGCGAATGGCTTCGTTCTTGGGGTTCTGCTGGGCCTGCCGTTCCAACGTCGCGGAAATCTGATCGGCTCGTTTTAGGCGGCGCAGCAGTTCGGCTTGTCGTTCATACGGTGCGGCCCCGCTGGGTTTGAGCGTGAGAAACTGTTCGAGTTGGGCGTAGGCTAACTCGTTGTCACCCTGTTCGAGCAAC